>CAVZUP010000037.1:0-6824 GCA_963778255.1 uncultured Acidobacteriaceae bacterium | reverse complement strand
GCTCGCGCATGCCGTCGAGACGGGCGATGGAAATGTGTTCTGACCCTTCATAAAGGATGTGCTCGTAGATTTCGTCGGTGATGGCGAGGACGTTGTATTCGACGCAGAGATCGCGAATCAATTCCAGTTCCTTGAGGGTGAACACCTTGCCGGTCGGGTTGTTGGGTGTGTTTAGAATGATGGCTTTGGTGTGGTGCGTCGCTGTCTGATGCTGAAACGCCTCGCGCAATTCCTGGGCGTCGAAGGTCCACTCGCCTCCGGCTGCTTGTGGAGGGCGCAGGCTGACGAAGCGCGGCTTGGCTCCGCTGAGAACGGCATCGGGCCCGTAGTTCTCGTAGAAGGGCTCGAAGACCACGACCTCGTCTCCCTTGTTGCACACCGCCATCAGCGTGGCGATCATGGCTTCGGTCGAGCCGCAGCAGACCACAATTTCTTTTTCCGGATCAACTTCGATTCCTTGCCACTCCTTCATTTGGCGGGCGATGGCGTTGCGCAGGCTTTTTGCGCCCCAGGTGATGGCGTACTGATTCACGTCGGCGGCGATGGCTTCCTGCGCGGCGCGCTTGATTTCGGGGGGCGCGGAGAAATCGGGGAATCCCTGGGCGAGATTGACGGCGTTGTGCTGCATCGCCTGGCGGGTCATGTCGCGGATCACGGACTCGGTGAAGTGCTCAACCTTGTCGCTGAGAAAGTGCTTGGCGTGGGTGGAAACTTGGGTCATGGAAAATTAGGCTAGCACAGATTCATTTCACCACGTCAATTCACCACGGAGACACGGAGGCACGGAGAAAGGCAAGATCGGAAAGGTTCACCCAGCGCTGAAGCGCTGGGCTAAGTTCGGTTGCCCCGATGGGCTATTGGGGACGGACTGGCTTGGATCTGGCACACCCGCACAGTGAGCCCTACGCCCTCTGCACACCGCCGAGCGCTTCCAGCGCTTTTGCGATCTGTCCTGACCACTGCGCTACTTCGTCGTCGCGGAGGGTGCGGTCGGTGGATTGGAGCCTGGCTCGCATCAGGATTGAGTACTTGCCCGCGCCTACTTTTTCTCCGCGGAAGATTTCTACGGGAACGAAAGTGCGCAGTTCGACTATGCCTAATCCAGTGACGCTTTGGTGAATTTTTTCGAACTCCACAGCGTCGTCAAAGGCGAAGGAGAAGTCGCGCTCGACGGCAGGGAAGCGCGGCAGCGCTTCGTAACGCACATGGCGGAGATCGTGCTGGTAGAGGCGGTCGAGATAAATTTCGGCTACAAAAACATCCTGGCGGAGTTTGCGGGCGGCGGCCACGTCGGGATGAATCTGGCCGAACTGGGCTACGGTCGTGCCATCGAGCACGGCGCGGGCGGAGCGTCCGGGATGGTAGTAGTCACCGCTTTTCTCATTCGCGGTTTGCGCATCGTAGTAGAGCGCCCACTGGCTGAACTGATCGAGCAGGGCCTCGACATCGCCCTTCAGGTCGAAGAAGGTCAGAGGACGCGCCGCGGCTCCCGCGGTTAGTCCGCGGACTACCTCGGCGTCGACGTTGCCGGTGGCGCCGATCACTATGCGCTTCAGTTCGCGCGGCATGGCGTCGGTTGAGGCTTCGAAAATGTTTCCGGCTTCGAACAGGCGGACGTTGTCGCTGCCGCGATTCAGGTTGTAGGCCAACATATTCAACATGCTGGGGACCAGCGACGTGCGCATGACGGAGGCCTCGTCGCTTAGCGGGTTCGCCAGGTCGAGCTCGGGAGCGGACGAAAAACGGCGGGCGTCGTCTTTGGAAATGAAGGTCAGCGAGATGGATTCGTTGTAGCCCAGCGCCAGGAGCGTGGAGCGGAGCCGCGCGTCTTTGTGGGCGTCGGGCAGGTCGCGGACTTCTCCGCTGTAGGCGGGGAGCGTGTTGGGAAACTTGTCGTAGCCGTGCAGGCGCGCGAGTTCTTCGATGATGTCGATTTCACGCTCGATATCGAGACGCCAACTGGGAATATGCACCAGATAGTTCGCTTCGTGGCCGGCGGTGAGCGTGAATCCGAGCCGAGTCAGAATGCGGCTGATTTCCAGCTCGCTTAGTTTTTCTCCCAGGATGCGGTGAACCTCGCGCGGGTCTAGCTCCACGGGAGCAAGGTCTAGCTGGCGGGCGATTACGTCGATTACGCCGCCGATTAGCTCGCCGCCTCCGGAGTTGAGGATTAGTTCGGCTACGCGGTTGGCGGAGACGATGGTCGATTCGAAATCGGCTCCGCGTTCGAAGCGGTGCGAGGCATCGGTGTGCAGGCCGTGACGCTTCGACATGCGGCGCACGGTGACTGGGTCAAACCAGGCGGATTCGATCAGGATATTCTTCGTGCGCTCGCTGATCATGGTGTCGTAGCCGCCCATTACGCCGGCGAGGGCCACGGGCTTTCTTGCGTCGGCTACGACCAGGTCTTCGGGGGAGAGCTTGCGCTCCACGCCGTCTAGAGTTTTGAGCGTTTCTCCGGGTCGGGCTCTGCGGATGACGAGGCGGCGGCCTTCTAACAAATCTAGATCGAAAACGTGCGTAGGTTTGCCACTCTCCCACAGAACGTAGTTGGTGGCGTCGACGGCGTTGCTGATGGGACGCTGATCGAGCAACTGCAGACGGCGGGCAATGTTTGCGGGCGAGGGCTTGATGGTGGCGTTGCGAATTTCGCGTCCGGTGAAGCGCGGACAGAGATCGGGCTCTTGAATTTCGATGGTGACTTCGGATTTGGACTTGCCTTGCGGGGCGGGCAGTTTGGGCTCGATCGGCTTTAACGGCAGATCGTAGAGGGCGGACGCCTCGCGCGCTACTCCGTAGTGATTCATGGCGTCGGGACGGTTGGTCGTGATCTCCATTTCGAAGACGGTCGAGTCGCCTTCGCCGGAAATGCCTTCCACGGCTACGCCTGCCAGCGTGAGTTCGTCGGCTAGGCGCGGGTAGTCAACCGGGAGGTCAACGAAGTCGCGGAGCCAATGGGGAGAAATTTTCATGTAAGACGCTTTTCGCTGTTAGCTCTTGGCTATTAGCTTGTGGCGTTACGCGGGCGGATTTTGCTATCGCCAAAAGTTAAGAGCTAACAGCTAACTGCTGACCTACCCGAACTGTTCCAAGAAACGCACGTCACCTTGGAAAAATAACTGAATGTCATCTACTCCGTATTTCAAGATTGCTATGCGTTCCACGCCCATGCCGAAGGCGAAGCCGGAGTACTTACTGGCGTCGTAATCCACGAAGCCGTAGACATTGGGGTCGACCATGCCGCAGCCCAGGAGTTCGATCCATCCGCTGGCTTTGCAGTTGCGGCAGGGTGCGCCGTCGCGGGTGCCTTTGCCGTCGCAGAAGATGCAGCTGATCTGCACGTCGGCGCTGGGCTCGGTGAAGGGAAAGAACGATGGATAGAAGCGCGTCTTCACGCTGGATCCGAACATGGCTTTCATGGCGTGGTCTAGCGTGCCCTTCAGATCGCAGAAGGTGATATTGGTGTCGACGGCCAGGCCTTCGATCTGATGAAAAATGGGCGAATGGGTCGCGTCTAGCGCATCGTTGCGGTGAACTTTTCCTGGGCAGACGACGCGCACCGGCGGCTTCATCTTCTTCATTGTGCGAATCTGCACCGGCGAGGTATGCGTGCGCAGCAGCAGACGGTCGCGTGCGGGCTTGGATTCCTGCCCGGCGATGAACAGCGTGTCCTGGGTATCGCGCGCGGGATGGTTGGGCGGAAAATTCAGCGCCTCGAAGTTGTAGAAATCGGTTTCAATCTCGGGGCCCTCCTCGACGGAGTAGCCGAGGTTACGGAAGACGGAGATCATCTCGTTCATCGTCTTGATGACGGGATGCTCGGCGCCCAGGGGGCGGCGAATGCCGGGTAGGGTGATGTCTAGGCGCTCGGCGGCTAGTTTGCTGGAAGATGCTCCACTTTGGATGCGGGCTAGCGTGGCGTCGACGGTCTGTTCGACTTTGGTCTTGAGCTCGTTGACGCGCTGGCCCACGTCGCGCTTGTTGGGGCCGGGCGCGGCTTTCAGCCACAGATCGTTGAGTTGAGTGAGGACGCCGTTCTTGCGCGCCATCCAGCGATCGCGAAAAGCTTTCCAGTCGTTCTCAGAGGCTACAGCTGCTGACTCTTGCTCTAAGGCGGAGAAAAGCTCGCGCACGGCGCTGTCGAGCGCTGACGCCGAGAAGTCGGTCAGTTTGGGAACGGTGTAGGGCATGGTCCCGCGCAAACGTTTGATGCCTGTCATCCTGAGTAACGAAAGAGCTGCTTTCTCACCGATGCATGAGACAGCAGGTCCTTCGCTTCGCTCAGGATGACAAAGCCAGGTTAAGACAGAAAGTGAGAGCTGAAAGCTATGCGGTCGCTGTCGCGGCTGCGTTTGCTTTTTTGGCCTGCTCCGCCAAGCTCGCGAATCCGGCTGCGTCCTTGACTGCTAAGTCTGCAAGAATTTTGCGGTCTAGTTCCACGCCGGCTTTTTTCAGTCCGCTGATGAACTGGTTGTAGTTCAGGCCGTTCAGGCGGGCGGCGGCGCCGATGCGCACGATCCAGATGGAGCGGTACTGGCGCTTTTTCTGCTTGCGGCCGGAATAAGCGAACTTTAGCGCGCGATCGACGGCTTCTTTCGCCGAACGGTAGAGTTTTGACTTAGTTAGGAAATATCCACTGGCGCGCTCTAATATCTTTTTGCGCTTGGCGCGGCGCTTGGTTCCACGTTTTACACGAGGCATTGCTGTTCTCCTTTTTTAGTACGTTTGGCGGCTGGAGGTAAGGAGGCTTCTACCACGTTTCCTGATGGAAGCGGGATTTCTGAAGCCCGACCTCTTCACTCGCCGCTGCGGCGCTTTACGCTCCGCAGACTCTTTTCCTTTACTCGGTTAGGGACGGGCGCGGACGCCCGTCGCTTTATCGTTCACTTAGTATGGGATCATCCGCATGACTTTTTTGTAGTCGGCGTCGCTGACCATGACGGCGTCACCCAGCTTCTTTTTGCGCTTCTTGGCCTTGGAGGTCAGGATGTGGCGCAAATTCGCCTTGTGACGCTTGATCTTTCCCGTACCAGTTTTCTTGAAGCGCTTGGCGGCGCCTTTGTGGGTTTTTAGTTTAGGCATAAATAGCTCTCAGCTCTCAGTCAAATTCTCAGCGTCACGACGCACACGATTCCGCCATAAGCTTCCGCACCAGCAGTTTTTACTGATCGCTGATAGCTGACGGCTGAAAGCTGCTCTTACGCTGTCTGCGCTCCGCCTTGCGGCGCTCGCGGCGGCGCGGGCTTGGGAGGAGCGGGCGGCTTTTCTTTCGCTCCGCCTTCCTTCTTGTTCGGCGCCAGAATCAGGTGCAGCGTATTGCCTTCCTGTCTGGGGCGGAACTCGACCAGGCCATTCTGGCCAATGTCTTTAATCAAACGCTCCAGAATCTGGCGGCCCAGGCTTTGCCGGGTCATTTCGCGTCCGCGGAAGAAGATGGTCGCCTTGACCTTATCGCCTTCGTCGAGGAAGCGCAGCACGTGATTCTTTTTGGTTTCGTAGTCGTGATCGTCCACGTTGATACGAAACTTCACTTCCTTGACCGTAATGGTCTTCTGCTTCTTCTTGGCTTCGCGCTCGCGTTTTTCGTTCTGGTAGAGGAACTTCCCGTAGTCCATGATGCGGCAGACCGGAGGTTGCGCGGTCGGGGAAATCTCCACCAAGTCGAGGTTTCTTTCGCGGGCCATCTTGAGCGCCTCGAAGGGAGGCATGACACCAATCTGTTCCCCTTCGTCGCCGATCACGCGGACTTCGCGTGCCCGGATGCGCTCGTTCATGCGGATAAAACGCTTGTCGATACCGTCCTCCGTCTGCTGATGTGACAGAAAAGATGCTTAAAAAGTATAACATGGGGCTCCTAGCGACGTTGTAGAGACAGAGCTTGCGTCTTGAGACGGGGCAAGCCCCGTCTCTACCAGTCGTTGCCGCTTACGCCACTGCCGCCTTCGAGGTTCGCAAGCGGCGATACAGCCGCAGATAGTCGTCCACCATTCGTCGGGCGGTGAAGCGCTCGCGGGCTCGATTGTAGGCTCGGGTTCCGTAGAGACGGGCCAGTTCGCGGTCACCGTCCAGTTGGGCGAGCACTTCGCCGAGGCTCACCGCGCTATTGCGTTCGAAGTACAACGCGGCATCACCCCAGAGTTCGCGATAGACTTCGGTGTCATTGGCCACCAGGGCGCAGCGCGAGAATGCGGCCTCGATCGACGCCAGCCCGGTGGGCTCGTACCGCGAAGTGGCGGCAAAAATCGTCGACTTGCTGTAGAGCGAGCGCAGTTGCGATTCGGTCTGCGCTCCCTTCACCGAAATCTCGTGTTCGCCGGTGGAGACGCGCACGTCGGCGCGAATCGGCACTGGCGGCGCGGGAATCGGATTGTCCGCTCCACAATGCACACCGGCAGGCCGTGCGTGGCTGGGTCAGCAAGGCCACTTGCTTTCCGGTATCCCACAGGCGCCCGATCGCCAGCACCGATTCTTCCTTGGCCACAAACGGATTGAAATAGATTGGATTGCGTCCGGGTGGAATGACGTAGTCCATCGAATTCGTCGCCGTAGGCCAGGCGCAGCATTTCTTCCATCCAGCGCGAAGTGGTGACTACGGCGTCGGCTCGCTTCAAGCCCGCGACCATAGTTTCGCGATACCACTTCAGCCAAGCCGAGGCGGCGGGTTCGTGTCCGTGGATGCTCAGCCACCAGGTGATCACATCGCCGTGCGCCACCACTACCCGCGGGGTCGCCACCGGCAGCGCCCCAAAACTCAGTTGATTCAAATGCAGAAAATCAGGGACGTGTGTCGCGCACCATCGCGCACAAATAATCCTCGGCCGCGT
>CAVZUP010000036.1:0-15464 GCA_963778255.1 uncultured Acidobacteriaceae bacterium | reverse complement strand
TTTATGTCCTGCTGCTCGACTTAGAAGATTACGTATTGCTAGATTCCCGGGGTAAGCGGGTATCTGGGAATTCTTCCTGGCCACGCTCCTTTGATCAGCGAACTGGGCGTCGGTGAAATTACCTACACGGTGAGTGGATCCGAGCACACGCTCGCGGTGGCCTGGGGATTCGTGGAAGTGCTGCCGGACAAGGTGACCATTCTGGCCGAGGCAGCCGAACGTCCGCAGGAGATCGACATCGAGCGCGCCCAAAAAGCCAAAGAGCGGGCCGAACAGCGCTTGAAGAGCAATGATCCTCAGATTGATTTCACGCGGGCTGAGGACGCGCTGCAGCGCGCCGAAACCCGGCTGAACGTAGCGAAAGAAAAAGAAAAGTAGTCTCTCGAAGCCGCGTAGGGACAGCCCCGGCTGTCCAGCCGAACGCAGTTCGGCCCCGTAGCCACCGCGATAATCCCCGGATAACCGCCCGCTCAGCACGGGTGTCGCTGCCTACTTTCTCAGCGGTGAAAAATGCGGTAGCTTATCATCGTGGCGGGGAACCCAATTCATCGATTCAGTCCGCATGGGAGAAACCCCTATGCCTGATCCCATCGCCACGTTGTCGGCCGGAGACGTTGTCGGCAACTACCGAATCCTTGGCCTGGCCGGGTCCGGGGGCATGGGCGTGGTGTATCGCGCGCTAGATACCAAGCTGGAACGTACCGTCGCCCTCAAGTTTCTCCCCGAGCATGTCATTTCCAGCAGCGACGAGAAAGAGCGTTTTCTGCGCGAGGCTCGCACCGCCTCATCGCTCGATCATCCCAACATTGGCGTGATTCACGGTATGGAGGAAATCAGTTCCGGGCGCACCTTCATCGTGATGGCGTATTACTCCGGGGAAACGCTGGCGCACCGGATGCGCCGCAGCTCTCTGCCGGTTGTGGAGGCGGTGGATATTGCCATCCAGATGGGTGAAGGCCTGGCAGCGGCCCACGCCGGTACGGTCGTGCATCGCGACGTGAAGCCTTCGAATGTCATCCTCACCCAAACTGGCGTGGCCAAGATCGTCGACTTCGGTCTGGCGCGGCTGACCTCGACCACGGGCAGCACGCAGAGCCTCAGCACCGCGGGCACCATCGGCTACATGTCGCCGGAACAGACCATCGGCAAGTTCGTCGATCAGCGCACGGATATATGGTCGCTGGGCATCGTGCTGGCCGAGATGGTCACGGGCAAGAATCCGTTTCAACGCGAGACGCCGGCCGCCACCATTTTTGCCATCCTGAACGAGCCTCCTCAATTCGTGGACGCGACGCCGGACGCGGTCCCGCTCGATCTGTTGCGCATCATCTATCGCGCGCTTTCAAAGGAGCCAGCCACGCGCTACCAAAGTTGCCGCGAGATGGTCGACGACCTGAAGAAGGTCCGCGCACGGCTGGAAGCGGAGGGTGCGACGACGCCGATTTCGACCCGGTCATCCTCGCGACCATCGACAGGGAGCACGGCGGAATTTCGGAAGCACATCGAACAAGCTTCGCGTCCGGTCTGGGGCTCCGCCGTAGCGCCGGTATCGCGATGGCACCGGTGGCTGGCCGCCGTGGGTGTGACGGCCATAGTGCTGGCAGCGCTATCGTTTGTGCCGGCCGTGCGTGAGCGCCTTACCGGATGGTTCGGCCATCCGGAAGAGCACATCGCGGTGCTGCCCTTTGAAAATGTAGGCAACGATCCAGCAAACCAGGCGGTTTCCGAAGGACTGATCGACAATCTGGCAAGCCGCCTGACGAACCTTGAATCGGGCAAGCAGTCACTCTGGGTATTGCCCGCCAGCGAGGTGCGCCGCCTCAAGATTACCGATCCGGCATCAGCGCTGCGCCAACTGGGAGCGACGGTAGCCGTGGAAGGCAGTCTGCGCCGCGAAGGCCAGACGATTTACCTGACGGTCAATCTGATCAACACAAAGAACCTCCGCCAGATCGGTTCCGTCGCCTTGGAAGACCGCGCCGGAGACTTCTCCTCGGTGGAAGACGAGGCTGTGGCCCGCATCGCCAAGCTGCTGCACGTCGACGTGACTCCTGCGATGCTGCGAGCCGGTGGCGGTGCCGTCAATGCCGGAGCCTACGAGTTATACCTCAAGGCTCTCGGCTACACCCAGCGCTACGACAAAGCGGGAAATCTCGATCTCGCCATCGCGGCGCTCAACGATGCCGTGAAGGCGGATCCTCGCTTTGCCCTGGGATTCGCCGAACTCGGCGAAGCCTACCGTTCGAAATACAAGCTGGATAAAGACAAAAAGTGGCTCGATGAAGCCTTGGCGAATTGCGAGAAAGCGCAGCAACTGGATGATCGCTTGCCCGTGGTCTACGTAACGCTCGGGAACATCCATCAAAACACCGGGAAGTACGATCTCGCCTTGCAGGAATATCAGCGCGCGCTCCAGCTCGACCCGCGCAACGCCGACGCGGTCATGGGGCTGGCGCAATCCTATGACAGCGCAGCACGCACCGCCGACGCCGAAGCCGCCTACAGAAAGGCCATCGCTCTTCGTCCCGATTTCTGGGACGGGTACAACCACCTCGCTAACTTCCTGGATGCCCATCAGCGCTACGACGAAGCGATTGCGCAGTTTCGCCATGCCATCGAGCTCACCCCTGACAATGCGGCGCTCTACCTTAACTTGGGAGGGGTCTATATCGACATGGGAGTCAAGCACTACCCCGAGGCCGAGCAGATGCTGAGGAAATCGCTTTCGCTTGAACCTAGTTACGCCGCCTACGCCACTCTTGGGTATCTCTATAGCCAGGAACGGAAGTACGACGAAGCGGCAGCCACGACTGAGAAAGCCCTGCAACTGAATGACAAGGATTACCTGGTATGGGGCAACCTGGGGATTGCCTACGAGGGCCTCAAAGACAAGGCAAAGGCAGGCAAAGCTTGGGATCGCGAAATCGACCTTCTCGAACAGGCGGTTCGAGATGCCCCGCGCGATGCCGTGGCGCAGTCCAACCTGGGACTGCTCTATGCCAAGAAAAAGCTTCGCGAAAAGGCCGTTCCTCGCATACAATCGGCACTCGCGCTTTCACCCGACGATCCCAACGTTCTCGAAAACGCGGGCGAAGCGTACGAAGATCTGGGCGATCGCGCCCAGGCGTTACAGTACATCGAGAAGAGCCTGCAAAAAGGTTTTGCCCTTGCGGACCTGAAGAATGCCCCAGATCTGCAAGGCTTGATCGCGGATCCCAGTTTCCGGCCCAGCGGTAAGTGAGCAAATTTAATTCGACGAGGAGCCAGCCATGGCCGCAGCGCACAATATCCCCTACGATGACACTCTCGTAGCCCAGAACATCACGATCAACAATACCTTTACTCCCACGCCCCACCAGGGCTTTCTGCTCGGGGTTGGCCAGCCCATCACTTTCACCAACAATTCCGGTGTCGAAATCAGCTCCATCCAGTTTCAGGCCAATCCCCCGCTGCCCTCCAATCCGGGCCCGATTCTGTATCCCAACACCATAACCAGTCTGGCCAATGGAGCGACCTCAGCCGAGCTCTCGCCCAATTACCCCGAGGGCAGCGTGAACTATCTCATAATTGACGAGAGTGGGAACCAGTACGGACCCTTCTCCATCCAGTTGGGCACCGCGGTCCCATTGATGATCGCGATTCTCGACGCGCAAACCTATCCGGAGACTGCGGCGGTTCCTGCAAAGGGCAATGCGGCCATCTATTCCGCCGACTCGCCTTGCGTCCAATACGGCATATCCTGGGGCGGAAACGGCAATCCGTTTTCCGCATCCGTGCCGAAGGCAGCCTGCGGCTATTCGTCCGGCGCCATCCGTACGGCAAACAACAACCCTGATAACTATCTGTACACCATCATCAATCCTGCGCAAGGCCCCGGCGGAAAAATAATCATCCAGAACTAACGGGTAATTACTTCACCGCTGCGATCCATAAGTTAGATCGCAGCGGTGATGCCGCGGAGTTTGGGTAGGGCACGGCTTTACAGATTGCTGAAAAAACTCGCTTTTGATCTTGCCTTTGGGTGGCGCAGCGGTTTACCGCTGCGATAGAAGGCTTATTTTCAGTGCCGGCTTTAGCCGCTGAGGGACTGAAGCGGTGCGCAACCGAGTTTTTCAGCAAACTATTTGGCCGTGCCGCTCCAGCCCAATAAGACGAGGGCTTTAGCCCCTGAGGGTCGGACGGCCTGTTCGTAGACAATTTATGAGATCACTGTGAAGGACAAGCTCAGAAGAACCGGGTCACGCCTTCTTCCAGAACCACCACTTTGTCCTTAACCCCCGCCGCCAGCGCCTCGCGCTCCAGCAATTGCAGCGGCTCCTCGATAGGTTCGTGCGACAGCCGGAAAGATCCGTAGTGCATGGGGATCATCCACCGCGATTTGAGATCGAGAAAAGCGCGCGTAGCGTCGGCCGGACTGGTATGCACATTGCGGAATTGCTCGGGATTGTAGGCGCCGATCGGAAGCAGCGCCAATTCCGGCGACAACCGGCGTCCAATTTCGCTGAAGCCGTTGAAGTAGGCCGTGTCTCCCGCGTGATAAACCGAATGCTTGCCGCTGCGCAGCACATACCCGCCGTAGCCGCGATGAGAATCCTTGATGATGCGCGCTCCCCAATGGCGCGAAGGCACGTGAGTGATCTCAAGCGCGCCGTGGCGATACGTATTCCACCACTCCAATTCAACAATTTCCTTGAAGCCAAGGTCGGAAACCAGATCGAACAAATGGCAGGGAACAACCAGCGTGGGCGCGGTTCCAGTCTGGCGGCGCGCCTGCCGCGCAATCGTGCGCAGCGACTGGCGATGCAAGTGATCGAAGTGCGCGTGCGTCACCAGCACCACGTCAATTGGTGGCAGATCGCGCAGGTTCAATCCCGGCTGCCGCAGACGCTTCAGAACAAACAACCAGCGCGCGAAGTTAGGATCGATGACAACATTCTGTCCGCCGATTTGCAGAAAAAAACTGGAATGCCCGATGAAGGTGACTCCCAGTTCGCCATTCGTAACCAGTTTGGGTTTGTGGGTCTTGCCAGTCCGCGGAGTGACCGCGGAACTCCGCAACAGGCGCGTGAACTGCCCGGCCCGCTTGCGCAGCGCCGGATTCTTCAATGAGGACTTTAACATTCTTTCGACCAGTCCGCTGCCGCGCGGACCATTCACTTATTATCGGCCTTGTCGGCTCAAGTCTCTAGTGTAATTAGATGCTGCGGAACACGAGATCGGAGCGAGCGGGGCGAGATTCTTCCGCTTATTTCTCATTTTTCCACAGCGAAGAATTGTGTTTTCTTCACTCGTCGCCATGCTGGCGCTATTTATAATCCAAACTTAGCGTTAAGAGAGCGGAGGAATTTCACGGATGCGCGTTGCATTTTTAGGTTTGGGAATCATGGGACGGTCGATGGCCGCGAATCTGGTCAAGGCCGGACACGAAGTCGCGGTTTGGAATCGGAGCGGCGGCAAGGACGTGGAAGGCGCGTGCAGTGCGGCTTCTCCAGCGGACGCGGCCCAAGGCGTCGAGGTGGTGTGGCTGTGCGTCTCCGACACCAAGGCCGTCGAAAGCGTATTGTTCGGCCCCGGCGGTGTCGAGCCAGTGTTGTCCGAGGGTATGATCATCGCCGATTCCAGCACGATTTCACCCTCCGCGACGCTCCGCTTTGCCCAGCGCGTGAAGGCACGCGGCGTCGATTACGTCGACGCTCCCATGACCGGCTCGAAGATTGCCGCCGCCGCCGGAAGCCTGATCTTCATGGTGGGCGGCGCCGCCGCCGCGCTGGAGCGTCTGCAGCCGCTTTTTCAGGCCATGGGAAAGCAAGTCTTCCACATGGGCGAAACCGGCAAGGGGCAGGCCACCAAGCTGGTCATGAATCTGCAAATCGCGCTCATCTTCGAAGGCTTCGCCGAAGCGCTCACGCTGGCCGCGAAGCTCGGCGTGGACGTGGAAAAACTGCTGCCTCTGATCCAGGCCTCCATGGTGCGATCCGGAGTCGTGGACTACAAAGCCCCGTTCATCCTGCATCGCGACTTCTCGCCGAATTTTCCTCTAAGGCTGATGCTGAAAGACATTCGCCTTGCGCTCGATGCCGCGAAAGAATCGCGCGTGCGTCTGCCCGGCCTCGAAGCCGTGGAAGAGGTCTACGACGTAGCCGCCGAAGAAGGCCACCAGGATCTGGACTACGCCGCAACCCTAACGCTGCTGGAAAAATGGGCGGGCGTGGAAGTGAAAGCCGCATCAAAGTAGGAGAAGGCTGGCGCGCCACAGCTTTCAAAGTTGCAGAGTTCGTGGCGCTTGCCGTAGAGACTCCAGGACACGATTCAAAACTACGGTTGCGCCTTCACCGTTTTGAGATAAGCCACCACAGCCTCGGCATCGCCACGTTCCATGCGGAACTGCGGCATGGGAAGCCGCAGACGATTGCCGGTCGTCCAGATGCCGGTGGTCAGCAGTTTGATCATGTCCGCATCGTCGGCCGGTGGAGTGCCCCCAATGCGCGGCGCGCTGATCGGCCAGTCGGAGTTGGCCTTGGCCGGCATGTACGGAACCGATCCTCCTTGCAGCCAGCGCGAGCGATCAGGGTTCCCATTGCTGTCCGTCGGAGTGTGACACTGTCCGCACATGGCCACGCCTTCGACCAGATACTTTCCCCGAGCCACGTCCGCGGCCCCGCCCGCCTTTTCCGTTTGACGCGGCGTATTGCCTTGCGGTTTGCTGCTCTGGGCAAAAACCAGCGTTGTCCCCACCGAGAGCACGGAAAGAGCAAGGGCTGCGGAAATGGAAAAGAAAACAAATCCGTGGAACGTCAATCTTGAGAACGTCGATTTTGGGAGCATAGACTCCAAGAGCATTGGATCATCACCTTTCGAAGGTTGCGCTTCGCGCCGCGCGTCTATCCGGTCGATATTGTACCCTTTTCGACAGGCCAAGCGTTCCGAGCAGTTTGTCTCGCGGTAGCTCAGTTTAAATTGTTTGGGTAGGGCACGGCTTCAGAGGTTGCGGAAAAACTCGCTCGGAGCCGGCTTTTGGGAAGGGCACGAGTTTTACTCGTGCCGCAACTGCCGCAAAATTGATCGCGGCTTTAGCCGCTGCGGGCACGTCGCAGAAACGGAGTACCCGTTTACTCGCAGACGCTGCGCCCGGCAGGTTCGAAGCGGTCCATTTGCGCTTCGCGCTGGCTGCTGATGCGGCCATCTGCGGTCTTTCCATAGAGCTCTTCACCCGGACAATAATAGAGAGCGGTGTGAGGATCGACCCACACGTTGACGCTGGGGTCGCCTTGCAGATGGACCACCGGCGTCGGAGCCTCGGCAAGTCCGAGCGTGACCAGCAATTTTTCCCAGGGCCCAAGCGCAGCCCGTCGCGGCGAGGCCGCCGCCGGCCACAGCAAGGCGAGCGCGGTTACGACGACAGCCGCTCCCAGATAGACATCGGCGCGGTGAAAGCGCAGCGTTACCCGCAACTCGGCAAAGCGCTGCCACAGGGAACTCCTGCCATCGTCGCCGGCGGAGTCGATACTCTCGTCCCCGATCGCCGTAGCTTCCGTCGCGTAAGAGTCGTCGCTCGCAAAGAGTGGCAATGCCGGGATTGCCAACTCCGAGTCTTCTACTGCCATGTTCTCCGTGGTTGAGTCTTCCGTGGTTAAATTTTTCGTGGTTAAGTCCGGGGACGCCGCCCTCGTCCATTCGCTCTCTTCCGCGGCGCCGAGCTCCGGCTGGTCGACTTCCGGTTGGTCGAGCGCCGACTCGTCGAGCGCTGACTTGCCGTGCACCCGAATCGTCTCGGTGTCTCGCACCGAAGGTGCGGAATCGCGCCGCCTCACCGCAAACGAGGGCAGGGTTTCTGGTGCGTCCTCGCGGACCACTTCGTCAACTCCCTGCGAGCGCTCCGGCCACAGCCGCTGCTCCTGACTCATCAGCCACATCGAGGCCCACTTGCGCTGCATCAGTTCCCCTGGACGAAACTGACCAAGCCCGCAATGCGAGCAGTTCGACTCCGCGGCGGGCTTCGGAGCGCCGCAATGCGCGCAGACGCTGGTGGCTCTTGCTTCGGAGCCTGCGTCCAATTCCACTTCGGTTTGCCGCAGCCGTTGCAGCCAGTCGTTATGTTCCTGAATCGTGAATGCGGCCGACAGCAAGTCCTGAAAGGATTGCTCGTCCAGGATCAGATTGGGCCGCTGCGAAGGCATGGGCGTCGGAGGGAGGAGGACAAATCTAAGCTGCCACCATTGTAGTGCAAGTGTGGGGCAGAGTGAAACCAAAGAAAACAGAAATTACCACCAGCACTAGCCCGTAGCGCCGGCGTCTCGCCGGCTGTCGCGGGGGCGTCCCGCCCACGCCGCGAGGAAAGTGGAAGCGGCCCACTACCAACGCCGTCCAAGAAAACAGCGTTTTGGGACGCATTCCCGTTTGCGGGTTTCAATCTGGAAGCGGCTCATGAAAACGGTCTTAGAGACGGCCCCAAAAAACAATCTCAGCGCCGTAACTGTATGGTTCTAAAAGGCCCGCTGCGTAGCGAAGATTTGGCGAACAGTTTGCATAGCACTGGGAGTGGGTCGCGACCCCAAGACTGAACCGAAGGAGCAGACAAAGAGCCCGATGATTAACCTCAACGATATCAAGATCACGCCCCGGGATCAGCAGGTATTGCGGCTGCTGGTGCAGGGATGCAGCAACAAGGAAATCGCGAGCCACCTCAACATCAGCCCGCGGACGGTCAAACAACACCTGCGCACGCTGTTTCTGCGCGCAGGCATTAAAGAAGGCCGGAAGCGAGTGAAGCTCGCCACCGCGGCGTTCATCAAGGAGCAGGTGCAACCATGCAACCCCGTGATCGGCTAACCATCAAAGAGATTCAGGTGGCGACCCTCGTCTGGCAGGGTCTTACCAATAAAGACATTGCGCGCGTGCTGCTGACCAGCGAGCAGGTGGTGAAGAACTACCTGCGCACCGCCTTCGACAAACTGGGAGTCTGGACCCGCCTCGAACTTGCCCTCTACGTGGCCGGCCACGGCGGGGCGAACTGGCACGTGCAGCTGGGCAATGGAATGTTGTCCCACGCGCCAGAATGGAACGTCGCCGCGGGCGAGGAAGCCGCGGCCCATACCGAAGCGGAGGGCAAGGCATCGGCGGCTTCCGCCGGGCCGCGCTAGCCGGAGCCGGGCGTCCCCGCCCGGCTGCACCCTTGAGGACTTACAGAAAAAGGACTCACAGAAATTTCGATTAGGGATCAGGGACCCTCTGTGCCCCCTGTGTCCTCCGTGGTTCAAGCTTTTCTCAAACACTGAATCGGAACTCTCCAGGCGCTGTGGTTAACGCCGTCTCCCGGGAGACGGAAACAGATTTCACACCGTTCCCATCGCGCCCCGCTCTCCAGCCCAGGCCTGTTCGCGCGATATTCAGCTAAAGAACTTGTTTTCAACGAAATAGCCGCCATCCTCTTCCCCAACCCGAAACCTGCAAACGCCCGTCGCCGACCGCCATCCCGGTCATCAAATTGCTCGATTGCTTGCGGACCGGTTTGCTTCGTCCGCTGCGGCCGAGACTGAGGGTAGGTATGGGATACAAAGACGTTTTCTGGATGGCCTGCGACTCCACCGAGCAACTGCGCGCCGAATACGGCCCCTTCCACACCCGCGAGGAAGCCGAACTCGAGGCCCGCAAACTCGGCTTTGGCTACCTGCTGCGCTACGAACACATTCTCGGTCCCGATGAGGAGATCGAAGAAGTCCGCTGCGTCTTTATCGAACTCCAGGACGTGGCCGTGCCGTCCAAGCCAGGCGTCACCTTTCACACCCGCTGTGCCAGTTGCGGAGAGGCTGCGGTCCACGAGCGCTCCTGGCAGGCAGAGGTTTGGGCCGACATCCACGAATTCGAACATACCCGCCACAAAGTCCGGCTCTTCGAGCACACCCGAGGAGAAGGTCTGAAAGAGATCGCCGACTGGCGCGGTTTCGCAGCGTAGAAAGCTCTCAGCCGTCAGCTCTCAGTAAAAACCGACCACGACCCGTGTAGAGCGGACACTCCTGTCCGCTGCCTTTGACTCTCTCACCATCCCAAACATTGTCATCTTGAGCGGAACAGAGTCGGCGGCGAAGCCGATGACCGTGTGGAGTCGAAAGACCCCTACACCGTTGTTTCCCGGCAATGCCACCGCAAGGGAGTTCTCCAAGTAATGACGACGTGTCTTGGGGGTTAGACCCATCCGGGTGCCACGTCCTTGCGCGTTCTGTACGCAAGGGGGGATTCCACGGCGTCATCTCTCTTGGGACTTTGCACGCATTTCATCGCCCTGGGGCTCGATCAGCCGGGGAAGGACCTCCGACCAGTTCGCAAAACCACCCAAGAAATCTATTGACGTAAGAACAGCCGTGCGAAACCATAGAGATCTGATTGGGGCAGTTTCGAGATCCGTCAACGTAAGACGGCCCGCGAAGCCGCCCCAAAACCACTTCAGCGCTCTTTGACAACCGTAAGCTGAGGCGCGTAGCGGACGGAGCGAACCGAACGGATCTCGTAAGTCCTTATTCCGTAATACTTTGACGATAAGTCCTTTAAACGGAAAGACCTGGCGGTATTTTTTACGTAACTCGCTGATTCTCAAAGACCGAGTTGATGTTTTTTTCCATCCCCTGCCGAGGCAACGCGAGGTGTGTTCCGTTTTCTCAAGACAGCCCCTGGATCTGCCCCAAAACCATTTCCAGCGCAGTTTCTGAGTTAAGTCCCTATTTATGAATACTTTGCTTGTAAGTCATTATTCTTGAATACTTTGCGAACATTGCCTGCTAAGTCCATGATTTTAATATACCGGGGGGAGGGGGGTGGGGGGGGGAGGGGGTACCCCGAAGACGGGTCAAGATCGCGGAGGGAATAGGAAGAATAGCCAGCTACGAACGGGATTTCACCGAGTGAGTTTTGCCGCGGCGGCTTCGTCGAGCATCCACAGCAATTTTCCGTCGGAGGGCTCGACTCTTTGTGACGGCAGCGGAGGCGTGCTCTTGCCTTCAAGAACCTGATGGACCATCTCGGCCTTGTCCGCGCCGCTCGCCATAAACAGGACTTCGGCGGCGCGATTGAGTACGGGGAAAGTAAAAGTGATGCGGTGAGTGTTGAACTTCGCGACCCAGTTGGCCACTACCAGCCGCGACCGTTCGTCAAGCGCCGCAGAGCCGGGAAACAGCGAAGCGGTGTGGCCATCGGGACCCATGCCAAGAAGAATCAGGTCAAAGCGCGGGAATTCGTCGTTGCGAATTTCGGAATGAAGTCCGAAGAAGCGGCGGATCTGGGCTTCATAGTCTGCGGCCGCGCCGTCGGCATCGGGATTTTCGGCGGCCACGCGAAAGACGTTCTCGGCGGGGATGGCAATCTTCGTCAGCAACGCTTCCTTCACCATCCGATAATTGCTTTCCGGATCGGTGGGCGGAACATGACGCTCGTCGCCGAAAAATAGAAAGACACGGTTCCAGGCAAAGTCGGCGTAGTTGGCCGCAAGCAGGGAATAGAGCGCCTTGGGAGTCGAGCCACCGGAGAGCGCGACCGTGAATCGTCCCGAAGCCCCAATGGCGGCGCGTCCCACGCGGACGAATTCTTCCGCCGCCGCATGAAAAAGATCGGCCGCGGTGGCAAGCACTTCAATGGAGCGCGTGGAGGGCATAGGAATTGGGAGGCGAGCTCGCGACTAAGAAATCATTTCTCGAAATTTCTCCAGCGCCGGCCATCGCGTTCCATCATCTCGTCGGATTCTTTCGGGCCCCAGGTTCCGGCGGCATAGTTGGGGAAATTGCGCGGCGGCAGCGCCTTCCACACATCGAGCACCGGATTCACAATGCTCCAACCCGCCTCGACCATGTCGGCGCGCTGGAACAGCGTCGCGTCTCCGATCATGCAGTCATGCAGCAGACGCTCGTAGCCGGTGGAAGAACTGACGCCAAAATAATCGGAGTACTCGAAATCCATATTCACTTCGCCCAGTTGCATGGTGGTTCCGGGTGTTTTCGCGGCGAAACGCAGCGAGATGCCTTCTTCCGGCTGGATGTGCAGCACCAGTTGATTGGGCATCATGTTCTCGACCTGCGTTTCGCGGAACAGCATGAACGGCGCGCGCCGGAACTGGATCACCACATGCGTATTGCGTCCGGGCAGCCGCTTGCCGGTGCGGAGATAGAAGGGAACTCCCGCCCAGCGCCAGTTGTCGATCAGCAGCCGCATGGCGACGAAGGTCTCGGTGCGCGAGTCGTCCGGCACGCCTTCTTCGGAGCGGTAGGCGGGCACGCGCTCGTTCTCCATGATGCCCGCTCCATATTGCCCGCGGATGGTCTTGCTGAGCACATCCTCGTTGCTGTAAGGCTGAATAGCATGAAGAATCTTGGCCTGCTCATCGCGGACCGCGTTCGCCTCGAACGAGATGGGCGGCTCCATCGCGGTGAGTGTGATGAGCTGCATGATGTGGTTCGGCACCATGTCGCGCAGCGCGCCCGCGCCATCGTAGTAGCCGCCGCGCTTTTCGACGCCGACGGTTTCGACGACGGAGATCTGCACATGGTCGATGTAGCGCCGATTCCAGATAGGCTCGAAAATCCCGTTCGCAAACCGGAGCGCCAAAATGTTCTGCACCGTCTCTTTTCCCAGATAGTGATCGATGCGGTAGATCTGGTGCTCCGCGGCCACTTTCAAAATCTGCTGGTTCAAGGCCTTGGCGGAATCGAGATCGTGGCCAAAAGGTTTTTCGACGATCACTCGCCGCCAATGCCCATTGTCCTCAGTCATCAGGCCGACCTTCGCCAGTCGCTCGACGACGTCACCGAAAAAACTGGGCGCCGTGGCCAGATAAAAAAAGCAGTTGCCGTGGGAGTTGTGTTCCTGGTCAACCGTGGCAATCGTGGTTTTCAGCTTATCGTAGGTCGCGGGATCGTCGAAATCTCCGCTGACGTAATTGACGCGGCGAATAAACCATTCCCACAAATCGTTGTCGACGGCGCCGGTCGCGAACTGCTTGAAGGATTCGGTAAGTTTGTTCCGCGCCTCCTCGTTGCTCATGGGAGTGCGCCCCACGCCAACCACGGCAAATTCGCGCGACAGCAATTGCTGGCTGGCGAGATTGTAAAGAGCGGGAATCAGCTTGCGCCGCGTCAGGTCGCCGGAAAATCCGAAGATCACCATCACACACGGATCTGCCGTGCGTCCCACCCGCGGTGTAGTTGGTGCTGGCCGAGCATCTGTCAGAGCCATGAGTTCCTCGATTGAAAATCATTGAATCAATGACTAAATTTCTCTACTTCGTCTTTGCCGGAGGTTTGAGCTCGATGTGACCGCCGAACTTTTGCCGCATGGCGGAGAGCATCTTCTCCGCGAAAGTATGTTCTTGCCGCGAGCGGAAGCGCGTGTAGAGAGCCGCCGTCAGCACTTCGGCCGGAACCGCCTCTTCGATCGCCGCCTGAATCGTCCAGCGGCCTTCGCCCGAATCCTGCACGAAGCCGCTGTATTCGGAGAGCGTCGGATTCTCTACCAGCGCCATCGCCGTCAAGTCCAGCAACCAGGAACTCACCACGCTGCCGCGCCGCCAGACTTCGGCAATATCGGGCAGATTGAGATCGTAACGAATGTCTTCGGGAAGTTCCTTGCTGATCGCATTCTTGAAAATATCGAAGCCTTCGGCATAGGCCTGCATCATTCCGTATTCGATGCCATTGTGCACCATCTTCACGAAATGTCCGGAGCCCGAAGGGCCGCAGTGGATGTACCCGTCTTCGGCCGTGCCCGCCGCTTCCAGTTTTTCGCGTCCCGGAGTGCGTGGAATGTCGCCGCGTCCCGGCGCCAGCGTCTTGAAGATCGGGTCAAGGCGCTGGACGGCCTCTTTTGGACCGCCAATCATCATGCAGTAGCCGCGCTCCAGTCCCCAGACGCCGCCGCTGGTGCCCACGTCGACGTAGTGCACGCCCTTGGCGGCGCAGAGTTTGGACCGGCGAACATCATCCTTGAAATAAGAGTTGCCGCCGTCGATGATGGTGTCGCCCGACTGCATTTTTCCGAGCAGCCCTTGCACGGTTTTTTCCGTGGGATCACCCGACGGAACCATGATCCAGACGGCGCGTGGGGCGCTCAGCTTGCCGACCAGATCGTCGAGCGAAGAGGATGCGACCGCGCCTTCGCCGGCTAAGCCTTTGACGGCATCGGCGCTTAGATCGGAAACGACCATGGTATGGCCGCCGCGCATCAAGCGCCGCGTCATGTTGGCGCCCATGCGCCCAAGACCTACCATTCCCAGTTGCATTCAAGCCCCTCCGGCCGCGACTTCAGTGGCTGCGTTCTACCAATGATCTCTAGAATCCCACAATGGTTGTCATCCTGAGCGAAGCGAAGGACCTGCTGCTTGCGGCGAACAAGCAGGTCCTTCGCTTCGCTCAGGATGACAATTCAATTGAAACTATAGAACCTGCTTTACCAACGCTGCGAGCTTCTCGAGTCCCGCCTTCACATCGCCGCCAAGATGCACGCGCAGCGCCCGGCGCTGTCGGTCGGCCAATACCTGGAAATCTCCGCGAGCCTGCGCCGCCTTGACTACGCCAAAAGTATATTTCTGTCCCGGAACCTGCAAATCCTGGGCGTCGTCACAAGTGATCTGCAGGAACACGCCGCTGTTCGGCCCGCCTTTATAAGCTTGTCCAGTGGAGTGCAGAAAGCGCGGCCCAAAGCCCAGGCAAGTCGCCACATGTTTACGATCGCGGACGGCCATGCGCAAAGTTTGCAGCAGAGCTTCGTGCTCGGCATTCATCTCGATATAGCCGAGAACGGCAAAATAATCGCCCGATCCCAGCCGCGCCAGATGCGCGCGCAGATAATTCTTGAGCGAATGGTCGGAGCCAGCGGCCTTCGCGAGTTCGGCAGCGTTCTTTTCGTCGGTGAAGAGCTTGAACCCCGCCTCTTCAACAATCGGCTTTTCCGCCGGAAACGATCCGGTGGTTTCGTACGCAGACGTCAGTTGCTTGGTGACGATCTTGCTGGCTTCGACATCGGGCTGATTGAAGGCGTTGATCCCGAGGATCGAGCCCGCGACGGCGGTAGCAATTTCCCAGCGGAAAAATTCCTGTCCGAGGTTGTAGATGTCGGCCACAGCGATGCGCACTACAGCATGTCCGGCCTTTTCGAGCGCGCCAACCTTGGCGTCCTGCGCCGCGTCGGGCGCGCCTTCCAGACGAAGGTAGGCGAAGATGCGGTCGGTACCGTAGACTTCCGGCGCGCCCAGTTCTTCGCGATCGACCGGGATGATGCCCTTGCCCAGCTTGCCCGTGGATTCCGCAATCAACTGCTCAAGCCAGGCGCCCAGATCGGAAATCGCAGGCGAGGCGACCAGCGTGATTTTGTCGCGGCCAAGTTTTGCGGCTGTGCCCATGATCAGGCCAAGCATAACTCCCGGATTCTGATCGACCGGAGTCGACGCCTTGCAAGCCTCGACCATCTCTTTCGTGCGTTGGAGGAAC
>CAVZUP010000035.1:0-22455 GCA_963778255.1 uncultured Acidobacteriaceae bacterium | reverse complement strand
TCAATGCAGGCGACAGCACCACCACTTCCGCCTGCGGCAGTATGCCGAGAATGCGCGCAATCGATCCCGCAAAGCGCTCGCGCGCCAGCCCTTCATCGACCGCATGAACCAGCCGAGTTGCCAGGTTGCCGCAATCGCCCGTATCCACCGGAACCAGCGCATCCTCTCGCTGGTCGAATTCAAACAAATGCCATTTCGCCGCCGTCGGATGCAGATGCGCCATGCGCTGCCGCGTCAAAGCAACCGTGCCCTTCGGCACAATCAGCGCCAACCCTTCCACCACGCGCCGTTCCCGCTGTGCCAGCCGGCAAGCCTCAAGCCAAAGGATTCCGCAGCTCAGCGCGCCATCGACCGTCGTTTGCGTCTCCTGGTCGTTCACTCCCACAACCGCAAGAGCCCGCTGCCCCTGCCGCATCCAGCCGCGCACGTACGCCGGACCAAACGAGTGTTCCAGATCCACGCCCGTGGAAAGCCGCGCCACCGTCCACCCCGGAAAATTCCTCTCCAGCGCCCGCCTCAATCGAGGCTCGTAAGCCACCCGCGCCGCACGTCGCGCCGCCGGAGAGCGCTGATCCCGATCACGGCAAAAATCCAGCCGCGTCGGATGATTCTGCCCCATGCGCTGCACTTGCAACCGGAGCGTGGTGGCCTTCACTTCCGCATCCAACACCCGCCGCACAAAATTCCGCTCGTTCGACCACAAATGCAGCAGGCACTTGCTGTACTCGCCAGAAATCGAATATTTCGATTCCGCCAGATCGAACGCAACTGCGCCATCCTCCACCACCACCACGGCGCAAGCACCATCAAGAAAATCGGAAAGCATCCGGCCCAGCGATTCTGGTGTCATTTCTCGAAACTATTCGTCGCCCAGCTCCGCGTCAGTGATGGTTGGGCCGGGAAAATGTTCGGTTTCGCCGCTTCACTTCGGTAATCCCGCAACTCAACCAACCCGCCTTCCGCTCATGGGATAATGCAGAGGCACTGGCGCGAGTCGTTCTCAAAGCCAAAGGCATCCAAATATGGTGACCGCCAATCAAAAGCGTTTTTTCTTCGAGCACTACGGCCTTACCAATCACGACCTTGAGACCTATCTAGCCGCCGCTCTTTCCGCCGGAGGCGACTACGCCGACCTCTATTTCGAATACCTGACCTCCACCTCGCTGATGGTGGATGAGTCGCTGGTGAAATCGGCCTCCCAGGGAATTTCCGCCGGCTGCGGCGTCCGCGTAGTCTCCGGAGAGCGCACCGGCTACGCCTACACCGACGATCTTTCCCCGCAACGGATTCTTCACGCCGCCCGCACCGCCGCCCTCATTGCCAGTGCGCCCGCCAAGTCAACCGTAGCCGGATTCCAGCAGAATCCCGCCCGCAGCCTCTATCCGGTAGCGCTGCCCTCGGTCGATGCCGATATCGCCGCCAAAGTCGAACTCCTCATGCGCGGCGATAAAACCGCGCGCGCCTACGATCCAAGAATCAAGGAAGTCCGCGCCAACTACGCCGACGAACTGCGCAACATCTTAGTAGTCGGCTCCGACGGCACCTTTGCCGAGGACTCGCAGCCGCTAGCCCGCATGAACGTTTCCTGCATAGCGAAAACCGAAACTACCTCCGGCCGCGGCACTTCCGGCGGAGGCGGCCGCGTTGCCCTCGATTTCTTCTTCGGAGGTCAGGAAAACGAGAAGACTCCCGAATTCTTCGCCAAAGAAGCCGCCCGCCAGGCCATCCTCCAACTAGACGCCCGCGAAGCTCCCGCCGGAGACATGGAAGTCGTTCTCGGCCCCGGATGGCCCGGCGTCCTGCTCCACGAAGCCGTGGGCCACGGATTAGAAGCCGACTTCAATCGCAAGAAAACCTCAGCCTTCGCCGGACTCATCGGCAAGCGCGTAGCCAGCGAAAAATGCACCGTCGTAGACAACGGCACCATGCCCTGGCGTCGCGGCTCGCTCAACGTCGATGACGAAGGCCAGCCCACGCAGGAAACCGTGCTCATCGAAAACGGAATCCTAAAAGGCTATCTGAGCGACAAACTCTCGGCGAAGCTCATGGGCCTGGCCGACACCGGGAACGGACGCCGCGAAAGCTACGAACACATTCCCATGCCGCGCATGACCAACACCTACATGCTGGCCGGACAAGACGATCCCGGTGACATCATCCGTTCTGTAAAAAATGGAGTCTACGCGGTCAACTTCGGCGGCGGCCAGGTAGACATCACCAACGGCAAGTTCGTTTTCTCTGCCTCGGAAGCCTACCTGATCGAAGACGGGAAGATCACCGCCCCCATCAAAGGCGCGACCCTGATCGGCAACGGCCCCGACGTGCTAACCCGAGTCTCCATGGTAGGCAACGATCTGAAACTGGACGAAGGCGTAGGCACCTGCGGCAAAGATGGACAAGCCGTCCCCGTAGGCGTGGGCATCCCAACCATCAAAGTTGATCGCCTGACCGTAGGCGGCACCGCCAAACGCGAGCCCGGTGGATTCATGCAATGAGAGATCAGAGGTGAGAGGTAAGATTGCAGAGGTGAAAAACCTCGCGGCAAAAGTTTTGGCTTTTACCTCTGCAATCTGACCTCTGACCTCTGCAATTTTTTAAAAAATGACAACAACTCTAGAACCCAGCACACCAAAGCTCGAAGCCGACCTAGCCTCCCTAGCCCAGGATGTCGTCCGCCGCGCCATGCAAGCCGGCGCCACCGCCGCCGAATGCGTAGTCCGCGAAGGCGACGAATTCTCCACCACCGTCCGCCTGGGCCAGGTCGAAACCCTGAAAGAATCCGGCTCCCGCGCCATCGGCGTCCGCGTCTTCTTCGGACAGCGCGCCGCCAGTACCCACTCCAGCGATTTCTCCCCCGCCGGCATCGAGCGCATGTTGAAGTCAGCGCTCGAACTGGCAAAAATCTGCTCCGAAGATCCGTTCGCCGGAATTCCCGAAGCCGCAAAACTAGGCTCTCTGCCCGGTGACCTCGATCTCTACCACGAGGACGTCTATTCACTCCCCGGCTCCGAGCGCATCGCCTACGCCCGCCGCGCCGAAAAAGCCGCGCTCGACGCCGATCCCCGCATCAAGAACTCCGATGGCGGATCCTTTGACGCCGCCACCGGCAGAAAAGTCCTGGCCAACTCTCACGGCTTCGTAGGCGAATACCGCCGCTCGTACTGTTCAGTCGCCGTCGTCCCCATAGCGCAAGACGACAACGGCCTGATGCAGCGCGATTTCTGGTATTCCGTGGCCCGCAGCCTGGCCAAGCTGGAATCGGCCGAGCAGGTAGGAAAAGAAGCCGCCCGCCGCACCCTCCGCCGCCTGGGCGCGCGCAAAGTAAAAACCGCCCACGTGCCGGTCGTCCTCGATCCCATGGTCGCAAGATCGATGCTCGAGCACATCTTCGAAGGCGTCAACGGAGACTCCATCTATCGCGGAGCCTCGTTCCTGGCCGGCAAGCTAGGCGAGAAAATTGCCTCCGCGAACGTCAACGTCATCGACGACGGCACCATGCCTGGAGGCTTCGGCACCTCGCCCTTCGACGGCGAAGGCATCCCCACCCGCCGCACCGTAGTCATCGAGAACGGAATTCTAAAGTCCTATCTGCTCAACACCTACACCGCAAAAAAACTCGGCCTCGAAACCACCGCCAACGCCTCTCGCGGATTAGCCGGCACTCCCGGCATAGGCCCCGGAAATTATTTCCTCGAACCGGGCCCCAAGACCCCTGACCAGATCATCGGAGAAATTAATGACGGCCTCTACGTAACCGAGTTTCTAGGTCACGGCGCGAACCTGGTAACCGGCGATTATTCCCGCGGAGCCTCCGGCATGTGGATCGTCAACGGCGAACTAGCCTACCCCGTAGAAGAGATCACCGTGGCCGGCAACCTGAAAGACATCTTCTGCAACATCTCCGAGGTCGCAAGCGACCTCGAATTCCGCGGCAGCGTAGCCTCGCCCACCCTGAGAATCGACGGCCTAACCGTAGGCGGAGAGTAAAGCCAATGAGACGAGCGCGTGGTGTCCTAGTTTGGTTTCAGCACCCAGAATTGTCATCCTGAGCGAAGCGAAGGACCTGCTTTTTGTCGCCAAATTTCCAGTTTGTCTAGCTTAGTCTTTAAACTGCACCGCCACCGACGAGCGTCCTCGCCCGTCCGGCCAAGCGCAGCACGGAATTCACCACTTTTTAACATTCCCCCAGTCATTCGCCGTTAACATTTCTCAATGCCCGATCAGCCCCTGCACATCGAAGATCTTCCCGGTTCCCGAGAAGGAATCCGCATCCTGCGTCTCACCGGACCCTTGACCCTGGCCAATGTATTCGGTTTTCAATCCCAGCTGCGCGCCGACCACTCGCGCGCTCTAATCCTCGATTTCACCGCAGTCCCGCTCGCCGATTCCGCCGGCATCGGCGCCCTCGTAGGAGCCTACGTCACCCGCCAAAAAGATGGACGCACCCTGGCATTGGTAGCCGTGAACCAGCGCATCCACCAGGCTCTCGAAGTCACCCGGGTGGAAAGCTTCTTTCGTTTCTTCGCCACCATAGCCGAAGCCGAGGCCGCCGCATAATACCCGATGTTGCACTTGGTTTCGGGTGGCGGTTCACCGCTGCGATAGCTAGCTTGTCTCGGAACGGCTAAACAGTTTGCTGAAAAACTCCGGATTCCTGCACGAACGGGAAGGGCACGAGTTCCACTCGTGCCGTAACCGCTGAAGAATCAATAGCGGCTTCCAGCCGCTGGGGGGAATGCCGCGCCGAGAAAGCACTTTTTTCAGCAAACTGTTTAGCCGCTGACACGACACTGCGGCAGGAAATGTGCATTTCCCGCAGACTTCTTAGGCCTCCTGCAAACCGCCAGTCTCCTCCAAAAAGAAAAGCGGCCTCTACAGGCCGCCTTCTTTTTCCGGATTTTGGGTGTGGCTTAGACGCCTTTGACGTTCTCGGCCTGCCAGCCCTTGGGCCCTTTCACCACGTCGAACTGAACTTGTTGACCTTCCTGCAGGCTGCGAAAACCGTTTGCCTGAATGGCGGAGAAGTGAACGAATACGTCCTCGCCATTCTGGCGGCTGATGAAACCATAGCCCTTGGCATCGTTAAACCACTTTACTGTTCCTGTTTCCATGATGGTGCTGTGTTCCTTTTGTTGAAGTATGCGCTGGAACTCGCAGGATAGTGCTGGCAGGTCACGCTTCAGAGCGGGTACTGCAAGACAGCCGCAAAGTCAAACGCAACTCGAATTTTACATATTTGCCGCCAATTTGCTAGAAGATTTTCCGCTTACAAAAGTAATCGCTTCTGGTACGGATTTCCCTGGTCCCCAGCCGAAAGTTCCCGGTTTCTGGCCTCCACTCTCTCGTATCCAGTTGAAAAATAAGGCTTGGTATTTTTTGGCAGGGTTCTTGCTTATCTCATCCCCGACCAGGACTGGAGGATTGCATGCTGCCAATTCACGTCGAGACCCTGAACCACCCGGCGTTATTTGACGGTGAAAGTCACTCGAAAGCGCCGCTACCACCCGCAGCCGCCAACCCAAGGCCCGATTTCGACACCGAGAAATTCCTCGCCACCATCGGCGCGGGTGGGAAGGTCACCACGTTTTCCGAGAAACAAACCGTCTTCACTCAGGGAGATGCGGCGGACTCCGTCTTCTACATCCAGCAAGGTAAGGTTCGGCTCGCTGTCGTCTCCCGGACCGGTAAGGAAGCAACCCTGGGCATATTGAGCCAGGGAGGATTTTTCGGAGAAGGTTGCCTCGTCGGAATGCTGTTGCGCACGAAGTCTGCGACCGCCATGACGGACTGCGAACTTCTGCGCATCGACAAGAAAGCCATGCTGGAAGCGCTTCACCGGGAACATGGATTTTCCGACATGTTCGTGGCGAATCTGATGGCGCGGAACATCCGCTACGAAGAGGATTTAATCGACCATCTCTTCAATTCCAGCGAAAAGAGACTGGCGCGGGTTCTGCTCTTGCTGGCGCGCTTCGGCAAGGAGGGCCGCCCCAAGTCCGTGATCCCCAAGATTAGCCAGCAGACCCTCGCCGAGATGATCGGCACCACCCGGTCGCGGGTCAGTTTTTTCATGAACCGGTTCAGGAAATCGGGCTTCGTTGACTATGGCGGGGGCGGGTTGCAGGTTCATAGCTCACTTCTGAATTTCGTCCTTAGCGACTAGCTTCCGCGCGGCAAACTGAAGTCCACACCGCTGAATTAGCACTGGAGGATTCCATGCTGGCCATACACGTCGTGAACCTGAGGGACCTGGCAGTCGTTGAGTGTAGAGGCAGGATCGTCTGCGAGGACGCGGTTTTCAGGATGCGTGACATTGTGCAAGCTCAAGCAGCCGCCCGCATCATTGTGCTCGATCTTTCCGACGTAGAAGCCATCGGAGGAGGCGGCGTGGGAATGCTCGCCTTTCTCGACGCCTGGGCGCGCGAGCGCGATGTTCAGTTCAAGCTGTTTCGTCCTTCGGTAGCGGTAGTGGACGGGCTGGTCAACAACCGGGCGATTCTCGACCTCGAGATTGCGAGCTTCGACGAAATGATGCGCATTCTCATGGAGCAGCAAGAGGAAGGACGGCGCACCGTCGCTGCCTGAGCCGCCGTTTGCAACTTCCAGGAGCTTCATTCATCATCCAAGGGTGCGTATTCGGATGGAGAAGGGGAAGTTTGTTGGCGGCGCGATTCTGCTCTGCTTCTCGTTGTGCATTTCCGGGATCAGCCACGCCGACGTGGTTGGCGATGTCCGCGGCCAGTTAGAACAGAACTCTTTTGCCTCGGCCGAGACCGAGCTGCGTACTTACAAAGCGCAGCACGGCGTTACTCCGGAGTATCTCGAAGCTTTGTCGTGGATGGCGCGGGGGTCGGCGGCCATGAAGCAGTGGACCCAAGCTGCAGCGTATGCCACCGAGACTCGCACCCTCTCGGAACAGCAACTGGCCACGGCCCATCGCAAGGTCGACGCCGAGCCTCATCTGCCGATCGCACTCGGCGCAGCGTACGAAGTTCTCGCTCAGGAAATGGACGCCAACGGTCAGCACGCCAAAGCCGTCAGCCTGCTCCGCACGGCCTTGGCCCGCTACGGAAATACCTCTATCCGCGTCCGCCTCCAGAAGAACCTAAACCTGCTCGCCTTAGTAGGCCAACCCGCGCCCCCATTACAAGAGACTCAATATCTGGGACCAAAGCCGCCCGCCCTCTCGTCGCTGAAAGGTTCGCCGGTCCTGCTGTTTTTCTGGGCTCACTGGTGCGGAGACTGCAAAGCCGAAGTCCCCATCATCGCCCGCCTCCGCCAGGAGTTCGCCCCCGAAGGCCTGGTAGTCATCGGACCCACCCAACTCTACGGCTACGCCGCCCAGGGAGCCGACGCCACCCCCGACCAGGAGCGCAGCTACATCGAGTCCGTCCGCGCAAGGTATTACGCCAGCCTGCAAGACATGCCCGTGCCCCTAAGCAAGCAGAATTTCAACGCCTACGGAGCCAGCACCACGCCCACGCTGGTAGTGTTAAATCGCGCCGGCCAGGTAGAAACCTACCATCCCGGAGCGATGCCTTACGAGGACCTGCGAGCCGCCATACAGAAAGCAGCCGCGCACTAAGACGCCACGTAGGGGCAGCAGCCGGTTGAGCGGATGAACGGCGTAGGTTGGAAAACAAAGGTTGAAGAATGATGGATCGAAGCGCTTTACTAGGAATCACCACCGGTGGCGCCGTCATGTTCGCCTTCGGCGTCCTATGGCTGCTGCTCGGCCTGTTTCGCGGACGCCCCTCGCCCCGCTGGTTGCGGGTCTCGCTTCTGTTGGTCGGCATCGCCTTGGGATCGTTGATCGCCACCCTGGCCGTGCGTGCTTCCAGCATTTCGCGCAACGCAACGCCCTTGACCGCGCAACAGGTCGCGACCAACCAGGAAATCAATCAGCATTTCTACCTGATTTTCGGAGCCGAATTGGCGGCGATCTTCCTGGCAACGATTGCGCTGAATGTGATTCACTACCCCGGCTACATTTTGTCCGGGATAGCTCTGATCGTAGGTGTTCACTTCGTTCCGCTCGCTGCGCTGTTCAGAACGCCCGTCTTCTACGGAACGGGATTTCTCGGCTGTGCCATCGGTCTTGCCGGATTTGTCGTGGTGGACGAGCGCCTTCGGCAACAAATAGTCGGCTTATCGTTCGGATTGCTGTTGTGGGCCACGGCATCTCGGCTCGCATGGATCGGCTTGTCGGCCCTGCCGAGTTGACCCGAAAGCTATGCCGTTCCGCATCCACTACAGCGCTGAAGCCTGATCCCGCCGCCGCCCCTGAATCTCGATATAGACGCTGATCAGCGAAACCGCCGCCGGCGTCACCCCCGGAATCCGCGAAGCCTGCCCAATCGTCTGCGGAACAACCTTCCCCAGCTTCTCCTGCATCTCGCGCGACAGCCCGCTCACCGCCCCGTAATCGAACCAGTCGGGAATGCGCCGCTGCTCGGCTTTTTTCAGGCGGTCAATAGCCCGCTGCTGCTGGTCGAGATACCCCGCATACTTGATTTCCGTCTCCACCGACTTGAGTTCGTTGCGGATTTCGGAAGTAATCCCCGAAGCAAGATGACCCGGCGAGGACGGCAACTCCGCCAATGGAGTTCTTTCAAAAAATGAGGGCACGACATTCCGCAAAACCGGTGCCAGTTGCTCAATCACAATCTCCGGCCGCTTCAGCAATTGCGCCAAGGGCTGCCCCACCGCCGAAGACAGATCGTGTGGCGCGGGCGCCCCCGCCCGCGAGCTGTCGCCTGCGGATAAAAAAGCCTGCGAAATCGCCCCAGCCATCTCCGCCGTGAGCTTTGTTCTCTCCAGCGCCAGCTTCACTTCTTCCAGCCGCCGCTGCTTGGCCTCAAAATCCGCCCAGGCCGCATCCGAAATCAGCCCCACCCGCCGCCCATGCGGAGTCAGCCTCCGATCTGCATTATCGATCCGCAAATGCAAGCGGAATTCCGCCCGCGAAGTAAACATCCGATAAGGCTCGTTCGTCCCCTTGGAAATCAAATCGTCGATCAGAATCGCCGTATAAGCTTCCGTACGATCCAGCACCAGCGGAACCTCATTCTTCAACTTTAGAGCCGCATTGATCCCCGCCATAATTCCCTGGCAAGCCGCTTCTTCGTACCCCGAAGTCCCATTGATCTGCCCCGCCAGAAACAGCCCCGCAATCTTTTTCGTCTCCAGCGTCCGCTTCAATTCCGTGGGATCGATCGAGTCATACTCAATCGCATACCCGGGCCGCATCATCTCCGCCCCGTCCAGCCCCGGAATCGACTTGAGAATCGCCAACTGCACATCGATTGGCAAAGAAGTGCTCATGCCGTTGACGTAAATCTCGTGCGTGTTCAGCCCCTCCGGCTCCAGAAAAAGCTGGTGTGTCAGCTTGTCGGGAAACTTGACGATCTTGTCCTCAATCGAAGGACAATACCGCGGCCCCGTCGACTGAATCTGTCCGCTATACATCGGAGAGCGATGCACGTTAGCGCGAATAATGCAATGCGTCTCCTCGGTAGTGAACGCGATATAGCAAGGCACCTGTGAATCGTGATGCGCCACCCGCCGCGTCCTAAAACTAAACGGAGTAGGATCCTCATCCCCCGGCTGCCGCTCAAACCGCGACCAATCAATCGTCCGCCCGTCCAGCCGAGGAGGTGTTCCCGTCTTCAACCGGCACCCCCGCAGCCCCAGCCGCTTCAGCGCCTCGCCCAGCAGCACCGCCGCCGGCTCTCCTGACCGCCCCGCCGGATACTGCTGCTCCCCGCAGTGAATCAGCCCATTAAGAAATGTCCCGGTAGTAACAATGACAGCGCCAGCCGAAACCCGCCGCCCATCGCGAAGCAGCACGCCACGGATCGTGCGGTCGTTGGTCGTTAGTCGTTGGTCGTTGGCAAGAGTGGATTCCTCGCTTGGTTCGCAATGATCGTTCTGATCGGAACCTGCGAACGACCGCCGACCATCGGCCGACGACTGCTCCACCACCACATCCGCCACTTCCGCCTGCTTGATACTCAGATTCCCCTGCGCCTCCAGCACCTCGCGCATCTTCAGCCGGTAAGCCTGCTTGTCGCACTGCGCCCGAGGCGACCACACCGCCGGACCGCGCGAAGTATTCAGCAGCCGAAACTGGATTCCCACCGCGTCGGTAATCTCGCCCATGATGCCGCCGAGCGCATCGACTTCGCGCACCAGATGCCCCTTGGCAATGCCCCCGATCGCCGGATTGCAAGACATCTGCGCAATCAAATCGACGTTCAAGGTGAACAACGCGGTCTTGAGCCCCATGCGAGCAGCAGCCATCGCCGCCTCGCATCCGGCATGACCGGCGCCGACCACAACCACATCGAAATGTTCATCAAACGTCTGCATGGCTGGTTCAGGACCCAAAACAACGGGAGGGAGTACTTCTACCTAGATTGTAACAACGGATGGAACAAAGGAACGATGGAGAGCCGGGCGTCCCCGCCCGGCAGACCCGTGCCCCAAGCCCTTCGTCGGACAATCAATCGTCCGATGAAGCAAGCAGGGCCTAATTGATCGAGAACAAATAAGCCGCCATGTCGCGGCTGTCCTCAGGACTAATATTGATATCGGGCATCGTCGTCCCCGGCTTGCGATGAGACGGCTTGTCCAGCCATTTCTCCAGGTTCTCGGGTGTGTTCTGATAAGTATTCAAAAAAGTGCTGCGCCCCGCCCACCCCGCCAGCGACGGAGCATTCTTCCCTTCCGCCCGCGGCACGCCCGGAATAAAGTGGCACGACCCGCAGGAACGCATCTGCAGCTTCTTGCGCCCCAATTCCGGATTGCCCCCCGTCATCCGAGCCCCCCGCGCGAAATCGAAATCGCGAAACCAGTTGCAGGCGGGCGCGCTTAAAAGCGCCGCCAGCAGAATAAAAATCGCCAGCTTCTCCCGCTTGCCGGCATTGGAAAGTAAATGACGCAAGTTCATTCGTTCGTCCTATATTTGGATTGTTTTATTTCTCGCCATGCAACTGCTGCGCCAGGTAGTTGGCAATGCCCATTTCCTTGATGGAATGCAGCTGCGCCTCCAGGTAATCCGCGTGCCGCTCCTCATCCTTAATCATGCTCTCAAACAGCGCCTTGGAGCCGTCGTCGCCAGCCTTCACGCAAACCGCGGCCGCTAGATTATATTGCCGCACCGCATCCAGCTCGTCCTTCAGGTTGATCTCCATTTGCTCCTGCACCTTGCTGCCCAGTTGCGGCTTCAATGCCACCTCAACCTTGGGAATGCTGTCCAGAAAAATAATGCGTTCAATCAGCCCTTCCGCATGCCGCATCTCCTCGATCGCCCGCACCTTCGTCCGCTCGCCCAGCCGTGCGTAGCCCCAGCCCTGGCACATCTCCGATTGCGCCATGTACTGCACCACCGCCGTCATCTCCGAACTCAAAGCCGCGTTCAACTGCTCAATCACCTTCTCGTTGCCCTGCATATTCTAGCCCTCCGTTCTTCGCTATTTTGCGATCTAGGAGAGCAAAGAGGATGTGACGAAAAGCACAACGCCGTGTTAGCGAAGTTCCGATTAAGCCCGTACCCAGCTCAGGAACCGCTATTCCGGCAGTCCAAGCCGGCGCAGCAGGTCTTTGAAGCGGGGATCGGAGCGCAGCGTATCGAACGCTGGATTGCGGATGGCGAACAGCAGCTCGCTGTCTCCGTCAGAGTAGGATTTCTCCAGATATTCGAACGCCCCATCGCGGTCTCCGGCCAGCGCCGAGGCCACCGCCACCGCGCTCGACCAATCCCCGCCCTCCAGCTTCAGCGTAAGTTCGCGATAGCCCTTGGCATCGACGCTGGCAGAGCCTGGGTTTGCAATTATTTTTCGGAGTTCGCCAACCGCCTCGGGAAAATGCCCGGTCACCGCATAAAGCTGCGACAGCTTGAAATGCCCCGGAGGAAAATTTGGATCCCGTGCCACGACTTTTTGAAATTGCGCCAGCGACTCGGGATAGCGCCGGGCCTGCATTAGCATCAGAGCGTAGTTGGTATTGACGATCGAGGAAAGCGGGTCGAGCGATAATGCGATCCGATACTGGTCCAGCCCCTCGTCCACGCGGTTTTGAGGAGACAGACAGCCAATGGCATAAAAATAGTGGGCGGAGGCGTTGTTGGGGTTCAACGCCAGGGCACGACGAAATTCAGATTCCGCCTCTTTCCATTTCCAGGCATTCGCCAGTGCGAAGGCAAGCGCGGCGTGGGCCTCGGGCAGGGAATCGTCGAGTTCGACCGCTTTACGCGCCGCCTCGTCCGCCAGCAGTTCCGCCTGCTTCGATCCGATTGGAATATAGCTGGGGGCAACGTTATAGGTATCCGCCAGCCCCGCGTAGGCCAGAGCGTAGTTGGGATCGGCGGCGATCGCCTGCTGGAATAAACCAATACTTTTCTGCAGGCCTTCCGGCGTCCGCCCGTACCAGAGCTGACGCCCTTCAAGGTATAAACGGTAGGCCTCCGGATTCGTAGTCCCAGCCCGGCCCAGCCGCTGTTGCTCGCTTCCGCTCAGGTGGATGCGCAGGCTGCTGGAAATATCGCGCGTGATGTCGCCCTGCACCTCGGTAATGTCGGCCAGATTGCGGTCATAGTGAGAGCCCCAAAGCTCGCTGCCGTCGACCGTATTGACCAGATCCGCCTCTACCGCAACATGGTCGCCATGCTGCAGAATGCGTCCCATCAGAACCGCGCTCACCTTGAGATCCTGCCCAATCTGCCGCGGATCGTCCTCTTTGCCCTTAAAGCGAAACACCGTGCTGCGCGCCATCACCTTCAGGTTGGGCAATTGCGAGAGCGAACTGATCAGGCTTTCCGTCAAACCATCGCTCAGGTACTCATTGTTAGGATCGTTCGTCGAGTTAACAAAAGGCAGCACGGCAATCGAATCGATCTTGCCGCCAGAAGATTTCCCGCGCCAGAAATATACGCCCGCAGCCACCGCAGCCAGCAAAACCGCCGCAATGCCAGCCGCCAGAATCTTGCGCGTCACTCCAGAAGCACCCGGCGCAACCGCCGCAGCGGAAACCGAAGAAGACGATGCCGCCGAGGCCACGCCCACTCCGCTGACCGCCGAAGCGCTCGACGATCGCCCCGGCTCCACGTCGCGCTTCAATCGCGCTAGATCCGTTCGTAAATCGGCCGCGCTTTGATAGCGCAAATTGCGGTCTTTTTCCAGCGCTTTCCCAATGATCCGTTCCAGCTCCACCGGCATCTCCGGATTCAGCCGCAAAGCCGGCGTCGGAGCCGCATCCAGAATCGCCTTGAAAATCTCCGCCGAACTCCCACCACGAAACGGCAAAGTACCCGTCGCCATCTCGTAGAGCACAGCCCCGAAAGAAAACAAATCGCTGCGCGCGTCCATCTCCTTAGCCCGCGCCTGCTCCGGAGACATATAGGAAATCGTGCCCAGCGTCGAACCCGGGCTGGTCAAATGCTGATCCTCGATCGCCGCCGTCATCGTATTCGCCGATGCCACCTGCCCCGAAGAACCGCCGCCCGGAGCAACCTTGGCCAGCCCAAAATCCAGCACCTTGGCGCGCCCGCGCTTAGTGATAAAAATGTTGGCCGGCTTAATGTCGCGGTGGATGATCCCCTCCGCATGCGCCGCATCCAGCGCGTCGGCAATCTCGATCGCAATTCCCAGCAGAACCTCAGTCTCCAGCGGCCTCCCCGCGATGCGATGCTTCAGCGTCATCCCGTCCAGATACTCCATGACGATGAAGGGCTGCCCGTCCTCTTGCCCGATTTCATAGATGGTGCAGATATTGGGATGGTTCAGCGCCGAAGCCGCCTGCGCCTCCCGCTGAAAACGCGCCAGGGCCTGAGCGTCCTTGGCCACGTCATCGGGCAGAAACTTCAAAGCGACAAACCGGTGCAGGGTGACATCCTCGGCCTTGTAAACCACGCCCATGCCGCCGCCACCAAGCTTTTCGACAATGCGGTAATGCGAGATGGTTTGCCCGATCATTCTTGGCTGATGATTTAGAAGCTGCCCACTCCAGGGACGTTTCCGATCCGTCCCGGGGAACTCCGTGCGCCCCTGTGTATCCCGTGGTTTACTTTCTTTGCCGACCCTGAGCGGGGCTTCCCCAGGGTCGTTTCATCTTACGGACGCGGCATCCGCGAGTCAACGAAAGGACGGGAGGAGGGAAAGTGACGCTCCGCGCTGAAGCAGCCTGCGGCGATAGCGGTGCCAGTTGCCACACCTCAAGTGTTGGCACGGCTGAGCATTTTCAAGGATGATCTTCGCCCCTTCACGGTGGTCACAGGGATTTTACGCCATTTGAGGTGCTGCCGATCCGCTCACGGCAAAAGCAAACGCCGCGCTGCTCGCCCGTTTCGTCACATCGGGATGTGAACTTAATCACTGACTTTTTCGTGGATTTCCGGTTATTCTCCCGCCGAACCATCTTAGTTCCTCCAGATGTCCTGTTCGGCCGAACCCTCGGCCCTCAAGTTCGAGGCCACCGTCCGGCGGGTGGCTCGCCTTCCTGATGTGGATCTAATAAGGAGGTCTCATGCGCGCTCCCATTTCTTTCATCTCTGTATCCCGCCGGGACGGTTCAAGGCCCGCGAAGTATGGAGCTAAGTTGTTCCTAGTCGGGACTCTTCTCTTGCTCTCTCTGCTCGTTCTCGGGTCGTCGGCGTTTGCACAGGCCACGTTGAATCCGGCAACCCTGTCCTTCGGCAAACAGGGCCTCAATGACACCAGCGCCGCGAAGAAGGCGACGCTGACGAATCACGAAAGTACGGCCATTACTCTCTCCGGCGAGACCATTACGGGAACCAATGCCAGCGCGTTTGTCATCTCCGCTACCACCTGCGGCACTTCCCTGGCGGCCCATGCCTCGTGCACGGTGAGCATCACTTTCACGCCCGCGGCGACCGGGGCCATGACGGCCACGCTCTCGATTGCGGACAGTGCGACGAACAGCCCGCAAAAGGTTGCTCTCACCGGTACGGGTGTGGCCCAGGCGACGACTTCGGTGACGACCCTCGCTTTCGGCAAGCAGGGTCTCGATAGCACCAGCGCTGCGAAGACGGTGAAGTTGACGAATAACGACAGCGCTGCCATCACCATTTCCGGCGAGACCATTACTGGAACCAATGCCAGCGCGTTTGCGATCTCCGCTACGACCTGCGGCACGTCGCTGGCGGCCCATGCCTCGTGCACGGTGAGCGTCGCTTTCACGCCCACGGCCACCGGGGCCATGAAGGCGACGCTCTCGATTGCGGATAGTGCCACGAACAGCCCGCAAAAGGTTGCTCTGACCGGTACGGGTGTTGCTCCAGTGCTGGTGTCGATCGCGGTGACGCCGGCGAATGCTTCGATAGCCCTGGAGGCTACGCAGCAGTTCACGGCTACGGGAACCTACAGCGACGGGAGCAAGCAGAATCTGACGAGCACAGCGAACTGGAGTTCATCGGCTACGGGAGTGGCGACGATTAGCACGACGGGGCTCGCGAGTGCCGTCGGGCCAGGGCAAACGACGATTGAGGCGGCGTTGGGCGCGATCAACGGCTCGACTACGTTGACCGTCACCCCAGGGTTTGTTTTGACCGGCAACCTGAATAACCCGCGCATCTGGCACACGGCGACGCTGCTGAACAACGGCCTGGTACTGATTGCCGGCGGCGATAGCTCCAGCAGTATTTTAGCCAGTGCAGAATTGTACAATCCCGCGACCGGGGCCTTCACCCTCACCGGCAGCATGAACACGGCGCGCCACGGGCATACGGCGACGCTGCTGAACAACGGCATGGTGCTGATTGCCGGCGGCTATGGCAATAGCGGTACCTTAGCCAGTGCGGAGCTGTTCAATCCGGCGACCGGGACCTTCACCCCCACCGGCAGCATGCACACCGGGCGCGAATGGCCCACCGCGACCCTGCTGAATAGCGGCATGGTACTGATTGCGGGCGGCGATAGCGGCGGCTATTTAACCAGTGCGGAGTTATACAATCCCGCGACCGGAACCTTCGCCATTACCGGCAGCCTGAACACCGGGCGCTACGTGCATACGGCGACGCTGCTGAACAACGGCGTGGTGCTGATTGTGGGCGGCTACGACTCCAGTGGTGTCTTAGCCAGTGCGGAGTTGTACAATCCCGCGACCGGAACCTTCACCTACACCGCCAGCCTGAACACCGCGCGTGCCAATGACACAGCGACGCTGCTGAACGACGGCACGGTGCTGATTGCGGGAGGCACCAACAATAGCAGCAATTTCGCCAGTGCGGAGTTGTACAATCCCGCGAACGGGAACTTCACCTACACCGGCAGTATGAATACCGCGCGTGCCAATCACACGGCGACGCTGCTCAACAGCGGCATGGTGTTGATTGCGGCCGGCTGGGCCCCCACCGGCGGAACCTTAGCCAGTGCGGAGCTGTACAATCCCGCGAACGGGAACTTCACTTACACCGGCAGCCTGAACACCGCGCGTGCCGACCAAACGGCGACGCTGCTCAACAACGGCATGGCGCTGATTGCGGGCGGCGAAGGTAACGGCAACTCCCTTCCGCCCAGTGCGGAACTGTACGAACCGAGCACGCTGACTCCGCCGAACCTCGTGTCGATTGAGGTCGCCCCGGCAACCTCCACTCTGTCACCAGGGACAACGCAACAGTTCATCGCCACCGGTACCTTCAGCGACGACAGCACGGAACAGCTTGCCTCGGTGACCTGGAGCTCGTCGAATACGGCAGTGGCAGAGATCAGCAACGATGCCAGCAATCACGGTATGGCCCTTGCCATTGCCGAGGGAACAGTCACCATTTCGGCTACCGCTGGCAGCGTCAGCGGCTCGGCGACATTGACCGTGCGCCCAACAGGCTTTGTTCTGACAGGTAGCCTGAACATCGCGCGGGCCGAGCACACGGCGACGCTGCTGAACGATGGCATGGTGCTGATTGCCGGCGGCGGTAACTCCAGCAGTCTCCCAGCCAGTGCGGAGCTGTACACTCAAACGACCGGGACCTTCACCCTCACTGGCAGCCTGAACACCGTGCGCGACTATCACACGGCGACGCTGCTGAATAACGGCATGGTGCTGATTGCCGGCGGCGACAACGGCCCTAGTGCCGAGCTGTACAATCCCGCGACCGGGACCTTCACTTATACCGGCAGCCTGAACACCGCGCGCGAATATCCCACGGCAACGCTGCTGAATAACGGCATGGTGCTGATTGCCGGCGGTTACAACGGGCGAGGCGCCTTCATAGCCAGTGCAGAGGTGTACAATCCCGCGACCGGGACCTTCACTTATACCGGCAACCTGAACACCGGGCGCTACTGGCACACGGCGACGCTGCTGAACAACGGCATGGTGCTGATTGCGGGCGGCGGTTTCCCCGGTCTCACACCCAGTGCGGAGTTGTACAATCCCGCGACCGGGACTTTCACCGCCACCGGCAGCCTGAACAACAATCGTTCCGAGCACACGGCGACGCTGCTGAGCAACGGCATGGTGCTAATTGCGGGCGGCTACAGCAGTTCCAGCGGTGTCTTAAACAGTGCGGAGCTGTACAACCCCGCGACCGGGACTTTCACCGTCACCGGCAGCCTGAACACCGCGCGTTACTGGCACACGGCGACGCTGCTGAACAACGGCACGGTGCTGATTGCGGGAGGCTGCAACGGCAGCAACGCCATAGTCAGTGCCGAACTGTACAATCCCGCGACCGGGACCTTCACCGCCACCGGCAGCCTGAACACCTCGCGCTACTATCACACGGCGACGCTGCTGAACAACGGCACGGTGCTGATTGCGGGAGGTGAGAACGCCAGCGGTTTCTTGACCAGTGCGGAGCTGTACTGACCGCATTGAAGAGCTTTGACGGATTCGGCGTAAGTAAAGGGCCAGTGACTATATGTCGGCCGCGTAATGGCTCAATATGAATTGAGTCACTACCGTCCCCTGTAGTCTCAGCGGGTTTCGCGAACGCCTGCCGGTGCCGCGCGGAACCTTTTCACTTCATCGTTGCCCAGTGGAAAGATCTGGAAAGCCTGCGCTCGGAAAACGTCCAGGCTGACCACGAAACTGCGCAGGCGATCCGCCTGCGGATTGCATCGTGTCTGTCCCATCCGCCGCCGTTGAAATTACCCAGGCTTCCGCGGCAGCCGGTGGTTCCCAAGCCGCCGAACTAACTCCGCGATTCGCAAGGTGAAGGCCGAGGGGACAACGCTTCGCCCGTAATAGCGATGGAAGTACAGGGTCACCCGAGGGCCCGGCCGGGTGACTCCCACCAGGGATAGGGCTCATTGACCTTGGGATTGGGGAGTGCCAGACTTGAGGTCGACAACTGCTCGCCACGACGGAAAACGACTATGACCACCTGTATCTTCCTTGCCGGCGCTTCCGGCGCCATCGGCCGGCGCCTCGTCCCCCTCCTTCTGGAGAACGGGTGGCATGTGTTCGGCTCCACTCGATCCGTGGACAAGGCCGCGGAATTGAAGAAGGCTGGCGTCGAACCGGTCGTCGTCGACGTATTCGACGCGAGTGCCCTTCGGAACCATCTGGACGAGATCCGGCCGGAAGTCGTGATCCACCAGCTCACCGACTTGCCCTACGCGCTGGAAGCGAGCAAAATGACGGCCGCACTTGCGCGCAATGCCCGCCTTCGGGATGTTGGCACACGCAATCTTGTTGCAGCCGCCCGGCATGCCGGTGCTAGACGATTGATCGCCCAGAGCATTTCTTTCATCTATGACGAGGGCAGAACACCACACCGCGGCGCACGCAATCTGCCGCCGCCGGTGCGACACCTGGAATGTAATTAAGACGTTTGCTCGTTGCATTGGACCGGTGCCAGACCATGATCATGCGATCAAAGTGCAAAATCTGCTTCTTAAGGCTGAGCAACTGACTGCCGAGCGCTACAAGACAAGCTCGCGCCACATCAGAAACACGTTTGTCGTTTGGATCGGCGATGACGGTGAGCAGTTCCTCGACACCATTGCGCCCGACCGGCGCGACAATGCCGAACTCGGCAAGATGCGCACGGATCGCGTTGATCACTGAAGTCTGCTGGCGGATGAACAGAGTGACGCGTACGATGGAGCATCAGGCACGCTCTGCTGCTCGGGCGTCTTGGTCGCGACGAATCGCATGTTGGCCCTGGTGACCGCCTCACAGATCGCCTCTGCGTCAGTAGCATCGTTCTTCTGCCGCTTGACGTAGGGCTTGACATAGGCCGGTGGCATCAGCCGCACAGTGTGGCCAAGCGCCTGGAGTTCGCGCGACCAATGGTGCGACGAGGCGCAGGCCTCGATGCCGACCAGGCACGGCGGCAGCTTCTGGAAGAATGCCAGGACGTAGCGACGCTTCAATTGCCGGCGAATGACCACCTGGCCAGCCCATCAACGCCGTGGACCTGAAAAACCGACTTCGCAATGTCGAGACCGACTGTCGTGACCGTTTGCATGACTAGCTCCTCCGAATCGTGGGAGCCTTAGCAGCACCCACATCCATGGCACTCGCGTGCCGGTGGAGGAGCCGTCCACAGCATCATAAGCAGACTTATGCATTGCAAAAAATACCCCGTTCGATCACCTCCTCAACGAATAGCGATGAACTCCGGGAAATCGCCTTCCCGACCCTTCCCTTCGACCGCCATGAGTGACCGCGGCAGCAACTTCCGCTTACGGGAGTCCACATCCTTAGGGTCGCTTGGCGGCCGAGTAGTCGGGCGTGGATTCCCCCTAAGGGGGGCATATCGGACGGATGCCCCTGGAAAAGTCTAACGTAGCGTGTGACGCCTACTTCGGAATCTGATAGTGAATTACATGTCGGCTCCGAAGGGCGTCCAGCCACTTTCACCGGAATGTACGCGGCGCAGGTGAACGGATTCTCAAATATGTCGAAAGCTTCACCTCTGACCTCGTCTCAATTCGCCGAGCTGGAGGAGAGTATTGGTTACATGGTGCGGAATGCCCATCGCGCTTATGACCGGGTTCTTGCGACGGCACTGTCCAAGCAAAAGGTTCTTACCGGACAATGGTCGCTGCTGCGCGTACTGTGGCACGAGGACAATCTTAGCCAAATCGAAGTCGCCAACCGCATGAAGATTGAGCGCGCGTCGTTGACTATAATGCTGAACACGGTTGAGAAGGCGGGTCTGATCACGCGGAAAATCCATGCGCGGGATCGACGCAAGCAACTGATAAGCCTCACAAGGAAAGGCCGGGCTTTGCAATCAGTGCTCGTGCCGATCGGGACAAGCGTGAACGAGATCGCGCTTATCGGCTTGTCGCACCGCGAGATTTCAACGCTACGTTCACTCCTTCAACGGGTTGTAGATAACCTGGATCGCCATCGTAACTAAACAACGCGATCAGTGCCGGCCCGGCGTTTTACTGAGTACTGATTCCGACGAAGCCTCGGCCAGCGCTCGATCGACAGTCGCGTGGAATTCCTCCCATGGCGCCTCGCGGTCGCAAGACGCGCGGACGAGCGCGGAATGCCCCGCGTAGAACTTCTCATAGAGCTGATGGCGGCCGGCGAACTCCGATCCCGTGATGTCCCAGCCCAGTTTATAAAGCTTCATGCGATCGGCGACCTTTCATCGCTGGGGTACCCCACCAGCGATCGAACACCTCCTTCAAAATGGGGTCATCCAGTATGGTGCTATCCGCGGGCATCTGCAGGGGCACCGGCCCGATCAGTGTCCGCAGCGTATCAATTATGTCTGTGTGGTGCTCCTGACACCAGTTGAGTGCTGCGTACATGATGCGCCGGTTCGGAATTGCATATCCATCAGGCCAGGATTTGAGGCGTCGATCTGGCCGCGCACCAACCCTCCAATGGTTGCCTCAAGCGCGGCGAGCCGCCCGAGTTGCTCACGCACCGCAGGGATCTTGTTGACGCCGTTGACCATGCACGTTCGGCTCGCCAGGCCGACAATCAACGACATCTTCGCCCAAAAGCTACAGTTCGACTGGTGGTTCGCGAGGCAGTTCGCGGGAGTTTGAAGATAGATCGCGCGGGATTTTGTGCGTTGTTGTGCAGGAAGATCCGGTCCGCCGGGACCTTCACCTCCTCACACACAAGCACACAGTCGCTCTCATCGAAGCGATAGCTGACAGGATAATCGAGCGGATCGCGCACGTTGAGCGCGTACGGCTGGCGTGCCCACAGCGAAAGACCCTTTGTGGCGATAGGAATGGCGCAGGTAATGCTTTCGGCCAGTCGAGACTTGTCGAGTGGCTGCAAATTTCCGATCCACATGTCGTCCGCATAGACGGCGGCGGTCGCCAGCATCTTCATGCCGGAGACCACCACGCCGTCGTCCTCTTCACGCACAACGCGGAGACTAGGATGAGAGAGCTTCGATCCGGGTGTGGCTTCACCGCCGCACCCACGGCGGCGTGACGGCGTAGGTAAGATAGATGTCCTCGTCGCGCGCATGTTCGTAGTAGCGCATCAGGTTTTCGCCACGGCCTTCTTGCAAGCAGTCGAGCACCATCGGATTCATGGCAAGACCGGTTACGAGGCTGCCGATATGGTCAGGCGAGCGGCCGAAGAAGCCGAAGGTCATGTCCGCCAGGGCCTTGCTGCCGCGCGTGCGACGGGACAAATCTTCCCGCGTGGTTGGCCTCTTCCACCAGATCGAGTGGGTCGCGCCGTTCTCCTCGTAGGTGAGATCGGCTGCGTGCTCGGCAGTAACCTTCTTGTCGTAGAAGTCGGCGACTGCTTTAGCGCCACCCGCGAAAGCCGGATGGGCTGTGACGTCGTCAACTCGTTGAGACCCGATGAACACCACGCGGCCGTCTCGCATCCGCTTTAGTTTTTCCGCACCGGAGATAAGCATGGCGAAGTCCTCCTCCTTTGAAGCAGGTCGAGAGGTGTCTCAGCTTCACTTTGTAAGCTATATTACAAACAACCGTCAATCCTTGACGATGATGGTAATAGAGCTTACGAACATCCGTATTGGCAAGGTAGAGGATCAGCTAAAGGCATAGTGAAATGGCGCGACTGGTAGCGGCTTTCGGAAGTTCTCACAGCACGATGCTGTTTTCGTCGTTAGAGAACTGGCAGGGTCTGTTCGATCACGTCGACTGCAAGGCGCCGATCAGCGATTTCGAAGGTAAGCCCCGATCGTTTGACGAACTGCTGAAGGCGACACTGCCGATTGCTGCCGAAAACATCTCAACGGGCGCCATTGTCCAGAGGTACAAAGTCACAAATTCTGCGATGGACCGACTTGAGGCCGATCTGATGGCTGCCGAGCTCGGCGTACTGATCATCATCGGCGACGACCAGCGCGAGATTTTCCAGGATGCTTGCCGCCCTGCAATCGGCATCTTCTACGGTGAGACAATCCGCAATGCAGCTGCTCCATCTCAACACCCGCGAGCGACTGGTATCTGGAGGACCAGCGCCGCCGGCTCGAAGATGGAGCCGACCGTTTCTACCCCTGTCATCCCGCTCTCTCTGCGAGACATATCA
>CAVZUP010000034.1:0-12856 GCA_963778255.1 uncultured Acidobacteriaceae bacterium | reverse complement strand
CGTATCGAGAGCTGGAACTCGCAGATGGAAGTCATGTATGCCCAGCCGCGCTGGCAGGTGGTAGGACGCTCGTTGAGCGAAGTTTTTCCGGCGGCGTTTGTCGAGGAGTTCTACCGCGTTCGGCAGAATCCCGGCATCCACAATCTTTATAAGTTCCGGCTCGCGACGCCCACCGGAGAATCACGCATCGTGAATGTGGCGATGGCGCCACTAGTAACCCGCAAGTTCAATGTGGTGGGACGGCTGGTGATCATGGACGACATCACCGAGCGAATCGAGTTGGAAGTCCAACTCACCCAGGCCGACAAACTTTCTTCCATCGGACTGCTGGCCGCCGGCGTGGCCCACGAAGTGAATACGCCGCTGGCCGTGATTTCCTCCTACACGCAAATGCTGGCGAAACAATTGCAGTCGGATCCTCAGAAAGCCGGGCTGCTCGACAAGATCACCAAACAGACCTTCCGCGCCTCGGAGATCGTCAACAACCTGCTGAACTTCTCCCGCACCACGGGCACGGAACTGACCGAAGTCAACCTGAACAAGGTGATCGCGGACACGCTGGCGTTGCTCGAACATCAGTTCAAGGTGGCGCACGTTCAGGTGCAGTCCGAGCTTTATGAAAACCTGCCGGCGATTCAGGGCAACGCCGGGCGACTGCAGCAGGTGTTTCTGAATTTGTTCCTGAACGCCAAGGACGCCATGACCGGGGGCGGAGTCCTGAACGTGGCCACACTCAACGGCGAATTTGTCAGCGTGCGCGTCTCCGACACGGGCTCGGGCATTGCGCAGGAAAACATCCACCGCATCTACGATCCATTCTTCACGACCAAGACGGCTCCGACGGAAGGCCAGAGTCGCGGCACCGGTCTTGGGCTTTCTGTCACCTACGGCATCATCCAGGAACACGCGGGCAACATCCGCGTGGAGAGCCGCCCGGGCGAAGGCACAACCTTCACCCTGGATTTCCCATTGCTATCGACCAGGAAGGCCGTCCATGTCTGAAGCAACAACGTCTGAACTAGCGATGTCTGAATTAGCCGCCATCCCGCGCCGGACCCCACCGCAAAGCAAGCCGCAAAGCGCCGGCCGAATCCTCATCATTGACGACGAAGCGGAAATCCGCGAATCGCTCGAGACTCTTCTCGAACTCGAAGCCTATACCGTGGTGGTAGCCGCCACCGGCCGCGAAGGTCTGGCGCATATTGGAGAGCGAAGCTTTGATGTGGTCATGCTCGACCTGGCGCTCCCCGACAAGAACGGGATGGATGTGCTCGCCGAGATTCGGCTGCAACATCCGCAGCAGGCCGTCATCATGATCACCGCTTATGGCACGGTGGAAAACGCGGTCCGCGCCATGCAATCCGGCGCCACCAACTTCATCCAGAAGCCATGGGACAACGAAAAACTGCTGGCCGACGTGCGCGCCGCCGTTGCCCGCCAGAAAGCGGAAGAAGAGAACATTCAGCTGAAGCGCGCGCTCAAGCAGCGCTACAACTTCGAGCATATCGTCGGTAAGAGCGAGCCCATGCTGAAGATTTTCGACCTGGTCGCACAGGTCGCGCCCAGCCGCTCAACCGTGCTGCTGCAAGGCGAAAGCGGAACGGGCAAGGAACTGATTGCCAAGGCGATTCACCTGAATTCCACGCGGCACGACCGGTCCTTCGTGCCCGTCAACTCCGGCTCTACGCCGCCCGACCTGCTTGAATCCACGCTGTTCGGGCACGTGAAAGGCGCTTTCACCAGCGCGGTTACATCGAAAAAGGGACTGTTCGAAGTGGCCGACCGCGGTACGCTCTTCCTCGACGAGATCGGCACCATGAGCATGGATACGCAGAGCAAGATTCTGCGCGTATTGCAGGACCGCAAGTTCATGCACCTGGGCGGCGTGCAGGAAATTCAGGTGGACGTGCGCATCATCGCCGCCACCAACGTCGATCTTCGCCAATTGGTGCGCGAGGGAAAATTCCGCGAGGATTTGTTCTACCGGCTCAACGTCATCAGTCTCGATCTGCCGCCGCTGCGCCAGCGCCGCGAGGATATTCCACTGCTGGTGCAGCACTTCCTGCAAAAATATTCCGAGGAAAACGAGCTGCCCACGCGCCGCATCACCACCGAGGCGTTACGTCCGCTGGTGGGCTACAACTGGCCGGGCAACGTCCGCGAACTGGAGAACACCATCGAACGCGCCGTGGTGCTGTCTTCCGACACCGACATTGGCATCGATCTGCTGCCCGACCACATCGTAGGCCGGGGCAACTCGGTTCCGGCGCTGGACGCAAACGGGGGAGCTACGCTCTTCAGCATCGTGGAAGACTGCGAGCGGCGAATCATCATCGATATGCTTGAGAAATGCGGATGGAACCAGACCGAAGCCTCGGAACGCTTCCACGTTCCGCTCTCCACCCTGAATCAAAAGATCAAGCGCCTGGCGATCGAGATCAAGAAAAAGAACCGGGAATAGATCGGGTCATCTCACCATCGGGTGATCGGGTCATGTGGAACCCGTAAGCTCCAAGGGTTTTAGATCGCCCGATCACCAGATCGCCCGATCAATTCTCTCTCTGCTATAGTTCCCTGAGCAGAATTTCCTCGACCACACGTTTTTCGATCGAACATGGCGCTCGAACTCGAACTGATTTCGCCGATTGAAGTCGCCAAGGATGTCGCGCTGGCGGTTCAGGAATACACGCTGCTGGCGTGGCAATCGCTGGCAAACTTCTTCCGCCGTCCCCTGTACATGGGCGACATGCTGCAGCAGGCCGACCTCATCGGCGTCGGCTCCCTGCCCATCGTGGTTCTTACCGGGCTCTCCGTAGGCGCGCTGCTGGCGCTAAACGCGGCCAGCACCTTGCAGCGATTCGGCTCGGTCACGCTGATCGGCCAGCTCGTCTCGCTCGGCATGGTCACCGAACTCGGACCGCTCATCACCGGACTCATGGTCGCCGGACGCAATGCCTCTGGCATGGCCAGCGAACTCGGCTCGATGATCGTGACCGAGCAGATCGACGCCATGCGCGCTCTGGGCACCGATCCCACCAAGAAGCTGGTTACGCCCCGAGTCGGGGCCACTGCTTTCATGCTGTTCTTCCTGACCATCATCGCCGACCTGCTCGGGTTGATCGGCGGTTATGGGGTCGCTCATCTGCTGTTCGGAGTCGATACGAACCAATATTGGACTTCTGTGTGGCAGATCCTGGTCTTCCGCGACGTCTTCACTGGCCTTATTAAGCCCGTGCTGTTCGGGTTCATCATCGCGACCGTGGGTTGCTATTACGGAATGTCCACGCGTGGCGGAACCCAGGGCGTGGGCCGCTCGACCACCCAGGCGGTGGTCGCTTCTTCGGTTCTGATTCTGATCGTGGACTTCTTCGTTACCAAATTGATCTTCGCCATTTTTGGTTACAGGTAGGCCATGCCCGTTCCCACTCTGCCCAGCGAAAATCCGGCAGCTTCGGTGGTGAATCCATCGGGCTATGCCATTGAGTTCGAGAACGTCTCCCTGGCGTTCGATGAAAAGGTCGTGCTCGACGGCATTTCATTCCAGTTGGCACACGGCGAGACCAAAGCCGTATTCGGCGTTGCCGGATCGGGCAAGAGCACGATGCTCAAGCTGGCCATCGGGTTGTTGCGGCCCGACAGCGGCCGCATCTTCGTGCTGGGAGAAGAAGTCACGCGCATGTCGGAACAGGAACTTTTCGAACTGCGCCGGCGCGTGGGCATTGTGTTCCAGGAAAGCGCGCTCTTCGATTCGCTCAAAGTCTACGAAAACGTTGCTTTCCGACTGATGGAAGAACACATCGCCCTCGACGAAATCGAGCGCCGGGTGCGCGAGGTGTTGCGCTTCGTGGAGCTGGAAAGAACGTACGACATGCGGCCCTCCGAGCTGTCGGGCGGCATGAGAAGGCGTGTAGCTATTGCTCGCGCTATCATCACCGAACCTGAGGTGCTGCTCTACGATTCGCCCACCGGCGGACTCGACCCGGTGACCTCGAACACGATCGTCGAGCTCATCATGAAACAACGCGACGTTTACAAAACCAGCGCACTCATGGTGACCCATCGCCTGCAGGATGCTTTCACCATGGCGACACATCAATTCGATAAGTCCACCAACCAGATGGTGGCTCTGCCCAAAGGCCAGCTTTGCGACGTGAAGATGAGCTTCCTGATTTTGCGGGATGCTAAGGTCATCTTCGACGGTGATGCCCACGAGCTCGCCACGTCGCGCGACGAATACATTCGCGAATATATATCGTAGCTTTGCAGGGGTACCTCATCGCGTTCACTCGTTCGTCTTTCGGCCGTCTCCCTTTTGGATGATTTTCTTGTGTCCGCTTTTGCCCGGCAACGCTGCCGGATTTTCATGTACGCGCTCGCGGAATCCGCCCTTCATCCCTCGGGCAAGGCCGATTGTCGTTTCCCCGAACTTGTCGCGCAGATGGTCCGCCGCTGCCAGCGCCTTCCGCCAGCGCTGGTCCCGCGAAGGCTCCAGTAGATCGAGTTGGCCGGGACCCGACTCGAAATTCGACGCTTGCACTCCCAGCAGGCGCACCGGTGAGCCCTGCTTCCAATTGGCGAAAAATAGGCGCCGCACCTGCTCGAAAATCTGGTTATCCATCTGCGTGGGCTGATCGAGGGAGTGCGCTCGCGTGATAGTGGTGAAATCCTTGTAGCGCAATTTCAGTTGGAGCGTGCGCGCAAAATATCCTCCCTCGCGCAATCGCCGTCCCACCATCTCACTCAGCCGCATCAACGTGGACTGCAAGCGCTCGGCGTCGCCCGTATCTTCATTGAAGGTGTGCTCGTGGCTGATCGATTTGGGATCGACATTTTCTCCGACTTCATTGTCGAACCATCCTCCTGCATCTTCGCCGCGCGACTTCCCTGCCAGCGCCAGGCCCCATTTGCCGAAGCGGCGTTCCAGATCATGGTCGTCTAGCCTTGCCAGGTCGCCGACCTTCTGGATGCCCATCGCGTGGAGTTTCTGTTCCATCACTTTCCCGACGCCGGGAATGTCGCCGACGGCGAGCGGCGCCAGAAACTTCACCTCTTCGCCGGGCAGAATCCAGAGGACGCCGTTTGGCTTCGCTTTGGCGGAGGAAACTTTCGCGACCAGGCGCGAGGTGCCGATCCCGATCGAGCAGTTCAGTTGCGTCGCCGACTTCATCGCGTCGTGCAGCCGATGCGCGGATTGCAGCGGCCGTCCATGGAGGCGCTCGGTTCCGGTCATGTCGAGATATGCCTCATCAACCGAAGCCATCTCAACCAGCGGAGAAAAGTGGCCGAGCACTTCGTGCACCTTGTGCGAATAGTCGCGATAGCGCTCCGGATGCCCATTGACAAAAATCGCCTGCGGACAGAGTTTCGCCGCTGTCCGCAGCGGCATGGCCGAGTGCACGCCAAACTTCCGCGCCGCGTAGGATGCGGCCGAGACCACTCCACGTTCGTCGCGCTGCCCGCCCACGACCACCGGCCTGCCCTTCAGAGATGGGTCAAACAATTCTTCGACGGAGACGAAGAAGGCGTCCATGTCGACGTGGAAGATGGTGCGTGGGGAGGTGGTCATCGGAATGAAGAACGCCTTGTGGGAAGTGTACCCCGAGAGCGCCATGCCTAGCTCCCGAGCGGCCAATAACTCTTTCCAGTGTGTTGTCGAGCGGCTCGAAGCCCCTCCCAGGCACAGCTTGGGCGGGCGACCCTCTGGAGTTTGGGTCGGTGAGATGGGCACCAGCCGTTTATGGCCGAGCTTCGTAAACAATGTTGAAAGGCGTTTGCGACGCCCGCCGGAAGCGATTGAAGCCAGCCGAGGTTACGACTTCCCGGATGCGGGATTCTCCGGATTGCGCGCCCAAGCATAATCCCACTTCCTGTGACCGTGAACAAGGCGTGCACAGCAGCGTAGAGAACGAATAGTAGACCCGGCCCACCGGATTCAGATTGCTCTTCAAATCGTCATTCGCAAATGGCTCTACGATCATCCATGTACCATCTTCGCGTAGGGAGCTGCGAACGTGGGCAGCGGCGCCGACTGGGTCGCCCATGTCATGCAAGCAGTCGAAAACCGCTACGAAATCGTATCCCTTTCCCGGGTACTCCTTCGCCCTGGCCACCTCGAAGGTGACTCGGTCCGCAACGCCCTCGCGTCGGGCCGAATCGCGCGCTGATTCGATTGATTTATCGTGGTAGTCGAATCCGAAAAAGTGGGCCTTGGGAAACGCCTTGGCCATCAATATTGTGGAGGCGCCTTTGCCGCACCCCACATCGGCCACTCGTGCCCCGACTTCGAGTTTTTCTTTTACGTCATGGAGCGCCGGGATCCAGGAACTCACCAGGTTGGCGGCATAACCAGGACGAAAGAATTTTTCGCACCCGTGAAACACACCCTCATCATGTTCGTGCCACCCCATGCCTGCTCCAGTGCGAAACGATTCGGCGATTCGTGGAACCGCCGCTAGCGATCCCAGGGCCAACTGGAATGCCCCGGGCAGATACGCCGGGCTGGATTCGTTCGCCAAGGCGAAGGCCTGCTCCTCGGTGAGACTGAACTTGTTTGTTTTGTCATCGTAAGTGACGTAGCCGCCTGCAGCCTGTGACGACAGCCATTCGCGGATATATCGTTCGTCGGTTGCGGTCGCAGTCGCCAGCTCGGTCGAGCTCATGGGACGGGCAGCAAGCGCTTTGTACAGCCCGAGTCTTTCGCCAATAACCACCATTCCCGTATGTACCGCAGCACCGAGATCCTCCACGAACCGCCCTATAAAAGAATTGAGCTTGTCCATGTCGATTGCCATACGTTTGTACCCCCACGGGGCCCGAATTTTAACTCAGCTCGCCCGAATTGCCAAGCTCGCCCCTACCCCAGCACCGGCTCCTTCTTCGCCTCCCCCGTCGCGACCGCGCTTGCGCTCGCCCTTACCTGTCGCGCGCGCTCGTAGATTTTGCCGTATTCGCGCGCTGATGCGCCCCAGGAAAAATCGCGGCTCATGCCGTTGCGCATCAGCGTTTGCCATGATGATGGATCGCGATAGGCGAGCAACGCCTGCTTGATGGTCGCGAGCAGTGCTTCTCCGGTGTAATCGGAGAATTTGAAGCCCGTGCCTTTGCCGGTGCGGGCGTCCCAGGGTTCGATGGTGTCGTCTAAGCCGCCGGTGGCTCGTACGATGGGAACCGTGCCGTACTTCAGGCTGTAGATCTGGTTCAAGCCGCAGGGCTCGTAGCGGGAGGGCATCAGGAACATGTCCGAGCCGGCTTCAATCTTGTGCGCTATGGCGTTGTCGAACGCTACCTTGGCCACAACCTTGTTCGGGAACTGCTTGTTGATGCGTTGGAACATTTCTTCGTAGGGTTTGTCGCCCGATCCGAGTACGAGCATGATCATCTCTTCTCGCGCGAGGCGGTCCATGATCTGCGAGATCAGGTCGAAGCCCTTCTGCGCGGCGAAGCGCGAGACGATGCCGATCACCGGGACTTTCGTATCTACGTTGGCGATCCCGAAAGTATTCAGCAAATCCTGTTTGCATTTCAGCTTGCCGCTCAGATCCTGCGGCGAATATTTTGCGGTGGCGAATTTGTCGGTCTGCGGACTCCACTCGTCGTAGTCCACGCCATTCAGGATGCCGGCTACTGTGGCGGCGCGGTCATGCAGCACGCCTTCGAGGCCGAATCCGTATTCGGTGGTCTGAATCTCCTGGCTATATTTCTTGCTGACCGTGGTGACGTAGTCGGAGAGCACGAGCGCGCCTTTGAGAAAATTTACCTGGCCGAAAAATTCCATCTTCGACATGGTGAGCAGATCCCAGGGCAGCATCAGCAGCGGCAGCGTATCGGGCGGGAACAGGCCCTGGTATCCCATGTTGTGTATGGTGAAAACGGTGGCCACTTCGCGAAACGCGGGGTCCTCGGCGTAGAGCGTGCGCAGCATCACGGGCACCAACGCGGACTGCCAGTCGTGGCAGTGAAAAACATGCGGCACGCCCAGAATCTTGGACGCTTCGAGCACAGCCCGCGAAAACAGGGCAAAGCGTTCTGCGTTGTCGGGATAATCGCCGGCCGGTGTGCCGTAGATAGCGTCGCGGTCAAAATATGGCGGATAATCCACGAAATAAAACCGCACCCCGGCGGTGGTTCCAGCCGTCACCACCGAGCAGAAACGATACTTGTCGTCGAAGGGAATGGTGACGCTGCGGACAACCGTCTGTGGGTCGGCCAGCTTGGTTTGGCGATAGCGCGGAACATAGACGCTCACCTGATGTCCCAGCGCGGCCAGCGCGCGTGGCAAGGCGCCGACCACGTCGGCTAATCCGCCAGTTTTTGAAAAAGGAACGCACTCGGATGCGGCGAAGGCGATATGCATTGCGAAGGAGCCTCCTGGGCGAGAACCCGACAAGCCTCGCTCACGTTATGATGATGTAGGTTGTTGCTGCGTTTCTCGAATACAGACAAGAACTCCGCCAGTCTAAAGCCGGAAAGAGAGAGGGTCAACGTGCCGAAAGGTACCAGCGTACAAACGAGTCCCCGCAAGCCCAAACTGGGACAACATTTTCTGGCGAGCGAGGGCGCGGCTCTGCGCATTGTCGAGGCGTTGGGCGATGTGTCGCAGGCGACCGTGCTTGAGATTGGCCCCGGGCGCGGCGCCATCACCGATTTGCTGGCACGGAAGGCGCGGCGACTGATTGCGGTGGAATTGGACCGCGTCCTTTCAGCGCAGCTGCGGATGAAATTCAACATGCGGCCGAATGTTGAAATCATTGAAGGCGATATCCTCACGATCGAACTGGATACTGTCTTCGGACTGAAGCCCGGCATGTTGCACACCGGCCTCAGCTTCATGCCCGAACCGGCGCGCGTGGTTGGGAACCTGCCGTATTACATCACTTCCGACATTCTGTTGCGGCTGCTCGAGTACAACCGCTACTTTTCGACGATCGTCATCATGGTGCAAAAGGAAGTTGCCGACCGCCTGGCAGCTTCGGCCGGAAGCCGCGACTACGGCCTGCTTTCGGCGACGACGCAGCTCTATGGTAGGGTGGAGCAACTTTTCACTTTGCCGCCGAGTGCGTTTAATCCGCCGCCTAAAGTGCATTCCAGCGTGGTCCGCATTACGATCAAGCCCCGGCTGGAATCGCTGCGCGTGCCGGAGGCTGAGTTCATTGCATTCCTGAAACTTTGCTTTGGGCAGAAGCGTAAGACTCTCTGGAATAATCTGAAGACGCGGTACGATGAAGGCAGGCTGCGGGCGGCTTTGGCGAAGAGCGGCGTGAAACCCGCCATACGGGCGGAAGCGCTGCCGATTGAGCGAACTGCCGCGTTGTTTCGCGCGCTTGACAATGGCGGTTTGTAGTTTCTTCATTTCTTCGGGTTTTATTTTCGCTCGCCGATTTTCGCGGGCAAAATGCCCGCGGCCACATAGGCTTTCTTATGACTTCCGCTGTGCGAACTCCCGCCGTGGCTGGCAGATTTTATCCCGGGCGCGCCGAGGAATTGCTGCGCGAGGTTCGGGAATACACTTCTCCGGCTAAGACTTCAGTTGCCACCGGCCGCATTGCCGCCATGGGATGCGTCGTACCTCATGCGGGATACGTCTACTCCGGTCCGGTTGCGGGTGCCGTGTATTCGCGCCTCGAAATCCCCGAGCACTGCGTCATTCTCTGCCCCAACCACACCGGCAAAGGACGTCCGCTGGCGGTCATGACCAACACAACATGGCAGACTCCGCTGGGCGAGGTGGCGGCGGACGCGGACTTGGGCGCGCGGTTATTGCAGCGCTGCCTCGCACTCGAAGAGGACAGCGCTGCGCACCGTTCCGAGCACGCCATCGAAGTCCAGCTTCCTTTCCTGCAGGCACAGCAGCCGAACCTGCATATCGTTCCGATCACGGTCGGCACCAGCAATTTTGACGTGCTCCGCGGATTGGGCGAAGCGCTGGCAGATGTGATTGCAGATTTTGAAGAGCAACACCAAGAAAAAGTGCTGATCGTTGCCTCCAGCGACATGAATCACTACGAGTCCGACGCGGTTACGCGCGTCAAAGACCACAAAGCCATCGATCGAGTGCTGGCCGTGGATGCGCGCGGGCTGTGGGAAGTGGTAATCAATGAAGACATCACTATGTGCGGATTCGGCCCCACAGTGGTCATGCTCACGGCGGCCAAGCTTCTGGGAGCGACTGCGGCCACGCTCGTCAAGTACACGACATCGGGCGATGTCTCCGGCGATTACACGTCGGTGGTGGGCTACGCGGGAATTATTGTGGAGTAGAAACAGACCAGGCAGTTAGCCAACAACCTCCCGTCGGGCATGTCGAGTGCTAAATGCTGAGTACTAAATGCTGTTCTCAGCGCCCGCCGCCGCGGTCCAGCAAGCGCTGGGCGCGCGCTCTGGTTACGTTGATGACCGACGGATCAGCGATGATCCGATCAAGGATCGGCTGAATGGCTGCGACCTCGACCAGTTGATTGCTGTGGGCCATTTCCTCCATGCGCTTGAGTTCCTCGTCGAGCGCGAGCTTCTGATAGTGACGGTCATAGTCGAGGCGATGTCCGAATTCGAGCGTGGCCGATAGGCTCTGCAGCAGGCTGGTCAGTTCCTGCACGGCTGGGATGTCGGAATAATTGAAGGTGCTCTCACCACTGCGCTGCCCATCTTTGTAGCCGAGCGTTTTCTTTCCCGTAAAGGCAAGACCTTTGTGATGGGAGTCGACATCTTTCTGGAAATACCCGCCCTTCGCTGCTAGGGCAAAGATTTTCTGCCGCGTGGCGGCCGCCAGGGTGAAATCGAAATCAAAGTTGTCGGTGTCATCGGAAGCGGCGGAGAGGCGTCCGGTCGATTGATAATGGGCCGGGTTATCCGATGGAATACGAATCGAATAGTGTTCCGGCTGGGAGCTCGGGAAGTCGAGGGTGAAGGTGACCACGGCCGCAACTTCCGTTTGAGAAACGGCTGCAACGGAAGAAAAGAGGATCGAAGAAAAGATTAGCAGGCAGACAATCTGAAATGAGCGCGACATGGGCCGCTGTAATGATTGGGGATGGCGGCTAGGAGTGTCAAGGGGAAGCAGCTTTCAGCCGTCAGCTGTCAGCATTCAGCCTGAGCTGCTATGTTCCTAGCCCGCTGCCCCAAGCTGAAGGCTGATCGCTGACGGCGAATGGTTACTTGCAGGTTGCCGTAAAGCCCAGTGTCTTGCCACCACTGAAGTAGATCTCGCCGGAGATCAAGCCGTTGTTGTTGATGCCGCCGGCGGCTGTGGCCTTACTGCCGGTATAAACGATTTTCTCGAAGACTCCATTTTGGTAAGTGACGCCGAAGGCGCTATCGCCGTCAAGATAGTTGCCCACGATGACGCCGGAGTTGTTGATTCCAACCAGAACGGTTCCCCACTTGGATTTGGGGAAATTGATATTCGTGAAGGTGCCGTTCTGCCAGAGGAAACCATAGTTGACGAAGCCGGTGGCGTAGTATCCGACGATCACGCCGTGGTCGTTGATCGCGAGGGGATAGGTCACCTGCGCGTTCGGATAGGCAATCGGGGTATAGGTGCCGTTCGCAAGCGTGAATCCTTTGGTCAGGGAGGGGCTGGTGTTGAAGGCTCCGACGGAGGCTCCCAGTTGGTTGACGTCGAACAACCATGTATTGGTGGCCTTGGGATAGTTGACCGCGGTGAACTGACTGCCCTGCAACACGAATCCGTGAATGTGTTGGGGATTCTTCTTGTCCTGGTAGAAACCGGCATTGGCGCCAGTGCCGCTGCGTCCGTACAACCAGGTCGAGGAGGATTGCGGAACCGCGTATTCGGTGAAGGCCCCGGCCGCTGAGCGCGTGAAGGCAACGGATTCTTGCGTATTGTTGTTGGTCAACTGGCCAACGATGGTGCCGTCGTCGCTGACTCCGTTAATCAGGCTCAGGGAGTATCCCGAGGGTGCGGAAAACGTGTCGAAGGTGCAGGAAGCGGTTTGGGTAGCGCCCATTAGTGCTGACGGCAAGAGCAGTGCGACTACGATCACGGAAGCAAAACGGGGAAAGCCCATGTGAAATCCTCGGTTTATTCGCGCTGCATTTTGCCTGCGGAAGGCGCGATAAATTTTAAGAATTTGCTAATTGAGAATACCTTAGAATCGCGCGGATTCAGCCACCAGATGCCCAAACGAGTGACACGGTGCGCGGCGGATTCAGGACTAGGACGGCGGTAACTTGACCTGCCTCTACCGGCGGATTGCGCCCTGGCGCTCGCGGGTGGCGGCGGTGTGCAGATGGCAGATGGCGATGGCGAGGGCATCAGCGGCGTCGGCGGGCTCGGGAATCTGGTCGAGATTGAGCAGGCGCGCCACCATTTGCTGCACCTGATGTTTTTCAGCGCGCCCGTATCCGACCACGGCGGACTTGATGGAAAGGGGCGAATATTCGGCCACTTCCAGTCCGGCGGAAGCGGCGGCCAGCATGGCGACTCCGCGCACCTGGCCAAGCTTCAAAGCGGACTTCACGTTGGTGGCATAGAAAACGTCTTCGATCGCGACGCGGTCGGGACGGTGCCGCGCGATGAGTTCACCCAGTCCGATTGAAATGCGCGACAGGCGCGTGGGCATGGGGTCGCGCGGAGACACTTTGATGGCGCCGCAAGTGACGCAAACCAGGCGATCGTTGTTGCGGGCGTTCTCCTGATCGTCGGAGAGCAGGTCGACCACGCCGTATCCGGTGTATTCGGTGCCGCAGTCGATGCCGAGGACGCGCATGGAGGAAGTTTAGCAGGAGGACAGCTTAGCTCTTAGCCCTCAGCTCTAAGCCACCCCAACAGGATCACCGTGACTAATACGTACCGCACGCGCCCATTTTTATGCCAAAGCAGCGTGATAATCTTAATTGC
>CAVZUP010000033.1:0-7929 GCA_963778255.1 uncultured Acidobacteriaceae bacterium | reverse complement strand
CGCGTGGAGCGTGCCGTTCTGCACCAGAATCGTACCCACTGGACCGCGTCCGCGATCCAGCTTCGCTTCCAGCACCAGCCCGCTCGCCGCGCGTCCCGGAGTCGCCTTCAACTCCTGCAAGTCGGCCGTCAGGCAGATCATTTCCATCAGCAGATTCAGATTCGTCTTCTGCTTCGCCGAAACGTCGACAAACACCGTCTTGCCGCCCCACTCTTCCGGAACCAGCCCGCGATCCGCCAGTTGCTTCTTCACCCGCTCCGGCAGAGCGCCCGGCTTGTCGATCTTGTTGACCGCCACAATAATCGGGACTTCCGCCGCGTGCGCGTGATCGATGGCTTCAATCGTCTGCGGCATCACGCCGTCGTCCGCCGCGGTGACCAGCACCACGATGTCGGTGGCCTTAGCGCCGCGCGAACGCATGCGCGTGAACGCTTCGTGACCCGGCGTATCCAGGAACACAATCTCGCGCCCCAGGGCCGGAGAAGCCGGGTCCGTGATCGCGACCTTGTAAGCTCCAATATGCTGCGTAATGCCACCCGCTTCGCCGCCAGCCACATTGGTCGAGCGAATCGAATCCAGCAGCGTGGTCTTGCCATGATCCACGTGGCCCATGATCGTGACCACTGGCGGACGCGACACCGCCTCCGCGCCTTCTTCGCTGCTCTCGACGGCAGCATCCGTATCTTTCGCAGCCTGTTCTTCGAACGTGATCACTTCCGTGTCCGCCCCGAAGAAGCGCGCCATCTCGCTGGCCAGTTCGGCGTCGAGCGTTTGATTGATGGTCGCAAACACACCGCGCACCACCAGCCGCGCAATCACATCCTTGGCGCGAATGCCCAGCTTCTCGGCCAGATCTTTTACTGAAATTCCTTCTGTAATCGTGATGTTCCGCGTGATCGGCGCCGGCTCGTTGCTGATAATCATGCGCGGCGGCGGAGTGTAGCCCTTCATCGGGCCTTCCTTCACCCCTCGCGGCACATATCTCTGTCCCGGTCGTCGCGATGGAGCTCCCGGACGCGCTCCCGGACGCGACGGTCCCGGAGGTGCCATTCCCGCTCCCGGCCCTACACCTAACGGACGCGATCCCGCCGGCGCAACCCGCGTCGGATGCATCGGACGCCGTTCCCCCGGACGAAGCGGCGGACGCGGTGCTCCCGGCACTGGCGGCCGCGATGTACGTTGAAAAATTGGCTGTCCCGGCACTGGACGTCCCGGCACCGGACGCGAAGTCGCACCCGGCGCTGCCGCTCCCGGAAGAGGCACCGGCGCTTTATACACCGGCCGCGGTCCCGTCTGCGGCATGATCATTCGCGGCGGTGGCGCAACCGGAGCCGCCGGTTTCACCGGAGCCGAGGCTTGCATCTGCGTAACATTCGCTTGCGCTGAAGGCTCGACCAACGGCGCACTGCCCACCGGCGCCGTAGGAGGCGCAGCCGGAACTCGTGGCGGAACCGCGATCGCCGGCGGTGCCGTAGTCGTACTCGGCGCGGAAGCGCTCGGGGCCGGTGTAGTCGCGGCGGGCGGAACAGGAACCTTAGGAGGAATTACCACCACCGACGGCGGACGATACGTAGCCGCCACAGAAGCCGGCGTCACCATTCTCGGCGCTGGCGGTGCCGAAGAAGAAGGAGAAGAAGCAGCAGCAACTGGAGGCGCTTCCACCGCCGGCTTGGGCGGCATTGCCTTCGGCGCCGTGGACACTGGCGCTGCCGGAGCTTCCGCCTTCGCTTCCACCGCCGGAGTCGTAACCGGTGGACGGACTGGCGGACGCACTGCGGGATGTTCGGCCGCTTCCTTTTGCTGGGTGATGGCGCGGAGCACGTCGCCCGGCCGCGAGATATGCGAGAGGTCGATCTTGGTCTTGAAGTCTTCTTCGCCGTGAACGGCACGAGATGCGGTCCGCGCCGAACTCGGCGCTGCATCGGAGCGGCCACGGAGATGTTTCCGCACCAGGTCCGCTTCGTGATCTTCCAGGGAACTGGAGTGCGTTTTTTTCTCCGTGATACCCACCGTGGTCAGAGTGTCGAGAATTTCCTTGCTCTTGACTTCCAACTCACGGGCCAGATCGTTGATTCGAATCTTACTCATCCGCTCTCGTTTCCTTTTTGTCCCGCTATTCGCGTATCTCTAAGCTCGCATGTCTATCCTCACGAAATCCCGCCGTTGCTCATGGAGTGCCGGGCGTCCCCGCCCGGCCACCACATAACCATCGCTCGGCCGCCAATCGGCCAGAGCACAATCTCAGCTCTGCTTGTCTTCCGGGGCTTCTTCGCTCGCGGCCTCTTCCGTCGCGGCTTCGGCGCCTTCTTCCGCTGGCGTCGTGTCGGTGGGTTCCGCTTCCGCAGTCAACCTCGCCGCCTCTAACTCGCCGTCTGCCGGCGATTCGGCTTCTCCGGTATTTTCCGGCTCGGTGGCCAGTGCATCGGCTTCCACCGAACCTTCCGCCAGCGCTTCTTGGCTGACTTCCATTCCGGATGGTCCCGCATCGCCGACTTCCGCTTCGGCAGCGGCTTCGCCAGTCGTTTCCGCTTCCGCGGTGGCTACGGCCTCGCCGCCATCCAGACTGGCAAAGTAATTATTGACTGCAATACTGATTTTTTCCACCGTTTTCGGACCAATGCCTTCGATCGCTTCCAGCTGCTCCGGCGTCATATCGGCCAGGGATTCCACTGTATTCACGCCCGCCGCTTTCAGCTTCTCCACCAGTCCCTCGCCCAGCCCAGTGACATTCTCCAGCGGAGTTACCGTCTGCGTGACCAGCGCCGACATCTGCTGTTCCACTTCCTGCCGCTTCTCTTCCTCGCTCTTGATGTCGATCTTCCAGCCCAGCAGCTTCGCCGCCAGCCGCACGTTCTGTCCTTTTTTCCCGATTGCCAGCGACAGTTGCGTATCGTCGACCACCACTTCCAGATGCTTGTCCCCCGCATCGACAACCGTCACCCGGCTCACCTTCGCCGGCTGCAAAGCCTTCTCGGCAAACGTCACCGGATCCTCGTGATACTCGATGATGTCGATCTTCTCTCCGCGCAACTCGCGGATAATCGACTGCACCCGCATCCCCTTCATGCCCACGCACGCGCCGACCGCATCCACGTCCTTGTCTTTCGACATGACCGCGATCTTCGTGCGCTCGCCCGCTTCCCGCGCAATCGCCCGGATCACCACCGTGCCGTCATAAATTTCCGGCACTTCCGTCTGGAACAGATGCTGCACCAGTTCCGGCGCCGACCGCGACGCAATTACGCCCGGACCCTTCGCCGCTTTTTCCACGCGCACAATCACTACCCGAATCCGCTCGCCTACCGCGAACGATTCCAGCCGCGACTGTTCCTTGCGTCCCATCTTCGCTTCCGCTTTGCCGATATCGAGAATCACATCCGGACCCTCGATCCGCTTCACCGTCGCGTTCACGATCTCGTTCACATGCCCGATGTATTCGTTGTAAACCGTGTCGCGTTCCGCCTCGCGCACCTTCTGGAAAATGACTTGCTTCGCGAGCTGTGCCGCGATCCGCCCCAGAATCCCTTCCGTCACTTTCGGAATGAGCAGTTCTCCACCCGCTTCCGCGCTCGGATCGAGCTTCCGCGCCTGCTCCACCGTCACCTGCAGGTTCGGGTCCTCCACCTGCTCCGGAGTCTCCACGATCGACTTCACCGCATAGGCATTGATCTTGCCGCTGTCCTTATCGAGGACGGCGCGCAAGTTTTCCTGCGTCTTGTAGTATTTGCGCGTCGCGACGACAATCGCGTCCTCAACCGCGCTCACCACAATCTGCGGATCAATGCCTTTTTCTCGGCTGACCCCTTCGATGATGTTGTAGAGCTCACTAGCCATAAAAATTCCAGGTTTCGAGGTTGCAAGGTTTCAGGGTTTCAATCTCAAGGCTTGGCGCTAACCCCCGCTCGTGAATACCTTGAAACTTTGAAACCCTGAAACTTTGAAACCTCAGATCTCGGGCACCAGGTTCGCCTTCTCTACGTTCCTGAAATCAATCTCAACTTTCGAACCTTCGCCCTCTTTCGGACGCATCTTCTTCTTACGCGCCGCGCTCAGATCCAGCAGCAGCTTTCCATTCTCGAAGCTTTCCAGCTTCCCTTCAAAATGCCGGTTGTCATTCACCGGCTCCCGCGTCGTCAACTTCACGCGACATCCGCGGAAGCGCTCAAAATCCGCCGCCTTCGTCAGCTTGCGGTCCAGCCCCGGAGACGAAACCTCCAGCACATACGATCCGCCTGGCAGCACATCCTCAACATCGACAATCGTGCCGAACTCGCGGCTGAACTTCGAACAATCCTCGTGCGTCACGCCATCCGGACGATTTGCCGCCGGCGCCGCCCCCGGACGGTCGATAAACACCCGCAGCATGCGGTGCTTACCCGCGCCGCACACTTCCACTTCCACCACTTCCAGCCCGCTCGAGCTCGCAACCCGCTCCGCGATCTGCCGGATCTTATCCAGATCAAATGCCATGTTTTCAGCAATTTGCGTCAGAATCGCCGTGCCCGTACATCCCGCCCGTACATCCCTTAGGATCGGCCCAAACTAAAAAGTGGGCTTGCGCCCACTGGTGTGCTTCGACAATCCTGACACTACGACACAACAGTATTCATCCCGTACTATACGCCGCCAGTATGGAAAATACAAACCCGCCAGTGGAGCGCCGGGCGCCCCGCCCGGCCCACCAGACAAAGCCCGCTAGAGCGCCGCCGCGCTTACGCAAATATCGGAAGTAATCTTGCCGTCACCGCGCGCATCGCCCAAACTTGTTCCAATGCGGTACTCCAGCACCCATCTCGGTATCGCCTTAGGATCCGCTGCCCTGCTCGTGCTCTCGTTCCTAGGCTGCCTCTACTGGCTCAGTAATCAGGGCCCGGTTCTGGCGCGCTCCGAAGAACGCGACTCTCTCACCCACATGCCCCTCAGCATCACCATGAACCCGTTTCGCGATCGCACCATGGAACGCGTCGCCAACAGCTTCATCTCCGAGATGCGAGACGGCAATTGCCGCCACCTGCTAGCCCAGTGGGAGAAGGATTACCGCAAGAAGCGCGCCAACTTCCTCTGCGATTCCGAAGCCCAGCATCCCCTGATTTCATGGAACCTGGTGGAATGGGAAGATGCCCCGCCGCTCCTGATTCTGCACTACAAAGGCCAGCGCTACACCAGCCCCAGCCACGAAGCAACTTACAAAGACCTGTTCTTGGTGACCGAAGAAAAGAAAGACTCCGGCTGGACAGTAACCAAGTACGACTCGTTTTATTAAGTTCTGTTTGTCATCCCGAACAAAGTGAGGGATCAGCAGTCAAGGTCAATCCTCGGCGCACTCGGCGTCTCGGCGGCGACTCGCCTTTCCTGACGACCAACGACTGGCGACTGGATTTCTACCCCCCAATATGCACCATCGTCCGCGATGCCGGAACAAATCCCGGTTCCCCAATATGGTGCCGCTCTTCTTTCTTCTCCACCACGCTCACAATGAATTCGGAAAGCTTTTCGTCCGAAGCGCCACGCCGCATCAACTCATGCAAATCATGATCCCATGCGGAAAATAAACAAGTGCGCAGCTTGCCATCCGAAGTGATGCGAATCCGGCTGCAATGCCCGCAAAACGGATGCGACACCGGCGCAATAATCCCAATCTCGCCCACGCCATCGGAGAACCGATACCGCCGCGCCGTCTCGCTGTGCTCGCGAGTAATCTCTTCCAGCGGCAAATACTCCGACATGCGCCGTACGATCTCATCCAGCGTAACCACAATCTCCGGAGTCCAGACGCGATCTTCTTCCAGCGGCATGAACTCAATAAAGCGCACCACCACCCGCTCCGCCCGCGCGAACATTCCAAACGGAATAATCTGATCTTCATTAAAACCGCGCAGCAACACGCAATTGATTTTCACCGGATCGAGCCCCGCCGCCCGCGCCGCCCGAACTCCCGCCAGCACGCTCTCATATCCATTCGCCACCCGAGTGATGCGGGCAAAGCGCTCCGGATCGACCGCATCCATACTCACCGTCACCCGGTTCAGCCCCGCATCTTTTAAGGGATGCGCAATCTCGGCCAGCAAATGTCCATTCGTAGTCAGAGCAATCTCAGGCTTCCTGCCATCTAAAGTGCGCAGCTGGGCCAGGTCCCGCACAAACTCCACAATGCCTTTGCGCAGCAGCGGCTCGCCGCCCGTCAGCCGTATCTTAGTAATCCCCAGCCCCACCAGGATTCGCGCCATCCGCAGATAATCGTCAAACGGAAGCTCCGCAAAAGCCGCGCCATTCGTCCCCGTGCGGCAGTACACACACTTGTAGTTGCAGCGGTCCGTGATCGAGATCCGCAAATCGTGGATCGAACGCCCGAATTGGTCGGTAAGCGGCATTCAGCAGTCGTAATCGAGACAACGAACGGCCCTGATTATAGATGCCGAATCCCTACTCCGCGAACCAGTCGCTAATGAAGAGCCGGTCATCCCCGTCCGGACTCATAGCGTCCAACACTGCTAAACTTTCCCCATGAAGGCTCTGGTGATTACCCGTTTCGGCGGTCCCGAGGTTCTGGAGTTACAGCAAGTTCCCGACGCCCATCCCGCTCCCGAACAGCGCCTGGTGAAAGTGCAAGCCGGCGGCCTGAACTTCGCCGATCTCATGACCACGCAAGGCGGATACGCCGGCACGCCCAAGCCGCCGCTCATCGCCGGCCGCGAATTCGCCGGCGAATTAATCGACAACGCCGAGCCCACCGGACGCCGCGTCATGGGCTACACCCAGTGGGCCGCCTTCGCCGAAAAAACCGTGGTCCATCGCAACCTCGTCTGGCCCATTCCCGAAAATTGGACCGCCGAACAAGCCGCGGCTTTCCCCGTAAATTTCTTCACCGCCTACTTCGCCTACTGGAAGGCCGGTCTGCTGACCCAGCCCGGCGCCCGCGTCCTCATCCACGCCGTAGCCGGAGGCGTAGGCACCGCCGCCGTGCAGATCGGAAAAATCCTGGGCATCGAGATGTACGGCACGTCTTCCTCCGACGACAAGCTAGCCAGAGTGCGCGAACTCGGCCTGCAACACGGCATCAACTACAAGCAGCGCGATTACGCCGAAGCCATCAAAGACCTAACCCACGGCGAAGGCGTCGACGCGGTTTTCGAAATGCTGGGCGGCGAGCACGTCGCAAAAAGTGTGAAGTGCGTCCGCGACTTCGGACGCGTCATCGTCTACGGCGCCGCCACCGGCGCAACTCCCACGCTCGACACTCGCGTGCTCTATGCCAAAGGCGCCAGCGTTCACGGACTCTGGCTAAGTTATCTGAGCGGCAATCGCCCGCTCATGGAATCCGCATGGAAGCAACTCTCCGAATGGATAGCAGCCGGCAAACTAAATCCCGTCATCGGAAAAGTTTTCCCCCTGGAGCAAGCCCGCGAAGCCTACACGCTCATGCAGGAAGGTAAGAACTACGGCAAGATCGTGCTGAAGATAAGTTAGCGCGCCGAAGCTTCCTACTAAAATTGTCATCCTGAGCGAAGCAGGGACTTCACGAAGTGAAGTCCCTGCGGAGTCGAAGGACCCCTACATCGTTACTGCTCGCAGGAATTCCTAACAAAACATCCGCGCCGTGTTACTCCGCAAACGCGCGCCACTCCCTGCTAACGCGCCCTCTCTCCGCTCGTCTAATAGGCATGTCAGCAAGAACAACGGTTCGCAAAGAAAAAACAAATCGGGAACTTACTCCAACTGAGCTTCGTATCCTGTAGCGAACCGACGTGGGCGGGACAAACCTGACCTTCGATCCACGGAAAAGAATTGGCAGGGTGACAGGACTGGCGCACGCATGGTTTGGCGGCCCTGGATGCGCCGAGTCCAGCAAAAAGCACGAGTGTGAGACCCGCGTCTTTTTGCGTCACCCTGATCTGCGCATTGTAGGAGTTTGCACGGAAAAGGCAAGCC
>CAVZUP010000032.1:0-13585 GCA_963778255.1 uncultured Acidobacteriaceae bacterium | reverse complement strand
CAATGGGGTCATCCGGCGACTTGGCTAGAGCCTTGCTCAGAGCTTCGACGGCGTTGCCATAGTCGATTGGTCGAGCGACGGACTCGGCTCGCAGAAAATACGCGGAGCCAAGGTCGGTCAGCAATGATGGAGAATCAGGTTGCACGTCCAGCGCTCGCTGCAACGTGGTTATCGCAGAGTCATAGTTGTCGTCGAGAAGATCGGCGCGGGCTTTGGCCTGCAGCCAAGTTGGGGAATTCGGATTTCTTCGCAGGTTTTCGCCAATGAGCGCTTCTGCTTTTAGCAGAGACTCCGGCCTGTCGATATTCGAACCTCCATTACTTCGCTCGACGCGCACCGGAGCGTATTTCGCACCTGGAATCCATTCGAAAGTTTTGCATCGTCAACTGCTCTCATCACCAGACAAGTATCGAAACGCAGGGACGCATCCGACAGCGGCATGACAACAAGATGATCTACGCGAAAATCTGGGGCACCCGCCTGCGTGAGAATTCCTACGCCGGCACGCTCGAGCACTAACTGAACAGCCTGTTCGTAAGTGAAGGTCTCATGCAGATTCTTCGATAAGATCTTTTCTCGTTTAGCCGTTTCGAGAATCGCATCGTGAATCGTTGGGTGAACTTGCCTGGCATTCAAAATCCAGTCATCCTCTGCCAGATCTCCAAGGACCAGCCCTTTGCGGCAAGCGTATCGGTGAGAATCGGGCAAAACAGCGTATAGCGGTCTTCGCGCAAATGGTACCGCGGTGATGCGGATTTCCTCAGGGGGTGCCGTCACCAGCGCCAGATTCAACTCTCCCACCAAAACACCGCGCACCGAGTCCATCGCAAAGCGGGAGCATAGGCGAATTCTGACATTTGTGTATGAGGGCCGCCGCGTCGCCAGGATGCCCGAAACCCAAGCGTGATCGGCATCTGGCGAGTAGCCGATTACAAGCGAGTCGTCGACCCGACAATCGGCGCGAGCGAGATTAAGAGCACGCTCAGCGTGGAAAATGGCGAGCCGCGCTTCGTCGACGAAAGTGCGACCTGCATCCGTAAGCTCAACGATGCGGCCTTTGTCGCGCGCGAATAGACGCACTCCATGCAAGCGCTCAATCTGCTGGAGTTGCTTGCTGAGGCTGGGCTGGGCGATGCGTAGCCGATGAGATGCCCGAGTAAAGTGCATCTCCTCAGCCAGAACAACCACGGAATACAAATGACGAAGCTCCAGATCCAGGCGCATGGATCTTTCACGCCGGGGCCGCCGCCTCCTTACGTGCGACGCGAGTGGCCCACGAACGATCGAATACCACTAACTCTAGTACGCACGGGAATAGCGATTCGTATCAATCCGGACGGTCACTTAGAAGAATGATTTCAGATTTGTCAGGAGGATGGCACTTCTTGCGAACGGATCTCGTCCACTTCAGCGCAACCTTCAAAAAAGAGCTGGGAGATGGCAAGACCTAGAGAGCACGACGGTGTCGTAACCAGCGACCCAATACAAGACTTCTGTGGATGTGCTACTTCGATCAAAGCGGGAAGCGCATCCGGGAATCAACCTTCACCGAGGACTGGCAGGAAGCGAACAAGAAACTCCGCGAACGGCTCGGCGCCCGAGAGATCCTTGGAAACCTCGTCCTGAACTGACTCGGCGGGCTCTGCTTTTTCGTCGGCCCTGTTGCATGTGCCCCTCGACTGGAAAAAAGCGACCGTGCACAAACCGTGCCAATATGAGCGGGATTCAAACCATTTGGGTTAACTTTGAACGAAAAGCAGATTCCCCAAATTGTTGGAAACAATAGAAATCAAGAAAAAGAATGGAACGGTTGGAGTAAATCATTCTGCGCCCAAGGCAGGTGCGCTACCAGGCTGCGCTACGCCCCGACTGATGTTCGGTTACAGGAGATTCGATTATAAACGATCGGACGCCGGTGACCTTTGTGACACTCCCAGAAGGTGGCATGCCCTTGCGAGCCGCGCTCGGGCTATAATCTTGCCTCGGAAGTCATGGCCAGTTCACGCTACGCGTTGGTAACGTACGTCCGTAATCCGGTGGGGAATTTCGTGGCACAACTGCGCCAGGAACTCCACCCTACCATCGCCCACATGGCGGCCCATCTCACGGTTCTTCCTCCGCGGGAACTGGCCGGAAGTGAAGCCTCGGCGCTCGCGTTCCTGGAAGAGGCTTGCAGCCGTATAGTCCCTTTCAACGTCGAACTGGGAGATGTGGAGACCTTTCTGCCCACCACGCCCACGGTGTTCATACAGGTGAAGCGGGCGGCGTATCGCATCCGCGAACTGCACGATCAGCTCTGTGGCCATGGGTTGCGGTGCGAGGAGAATTGGCCCTATATTCCGCATCTCACGATTTTGAAAACGGAAACCGACGCGCAGGCGATGACGGCGTTAGCGGTGGCGCGGGAGCGCTGGGCGGAGTTTACGGGCGCGCGTCAGGTCTATGTGGAAGAGTTGATGTTCGTCCGGGAGCGGGGGGATTGCTGGGAGGATTTGGCGCCCGTGCCGTTAGGACGCGGCCAATTGTCGTCCAAGCCATAGGCGGGGAAAAACCCGGAGCGCCTTTCGCACGCCAGATGCATAGCATGTTTTGTAAACCAGCCTGCCCGACCCCCTGAAATACCGGCAAATCGCGGCCAGTTTCGGACCCTGCGGTACATGTACCTTCCACCCGTTGCCAAGCCCATTGGGCGGATTACTATAGATTCAACGGACTGCCTCGTAAGCGCCGGATCCCAGGCTGCGGGCGTGATCGCAAGTTTGATCGGAAGAGAGCATATGCAGATTGGGGTCTATGGATCCGGCTACCTCGCCACCGTCATCTCCGCTTGTCTCGCCGATTTCGGCACGCCAGTCTGCTGCTGTCATGCTGATGGCACGCGCATTCTGGAAGTCGCCAAGGGCAACATACCTTTCTTCGAAAAAAATCTTCAGGAAGTGATCCGGCGCAACGTGCGCGCGGGACGCCTGGTCTATTCCGCCGACCCAGAAGAATTGGCGCGCAAGGCGCAGGTGATTTTTCTGGCGGAAGATTCCCCACAGGGATTGGAAGAACTCGTACTTCGGTTGGCGAATGCGGCCGGCCGCTTCCAAGTGCTTTCGATTGTTACCCCGGGGCGAGTGGGTTCGACCACCAAGATCGACAGGATGTTGCAGGAGAAAAGCCTGCGGAGTCTGCTGGTGTGCCAGCCAATGTTCTTTACCAACGGGTGTGCGGTTGAGGACTTCAACTGGCCCGACCGCATCATTCTTGGGACGCAGTCCAGCGAAGCCGTGTCCACGCTGAAGCAGATATTTCATCCGCTGGTGATGCGCGGAGTTCCGGTGCTGGTGACGAATTACGAAACGGCGGAACTGGCGCGCGAAGCGACCACGGCGTTTGTGGCGACCAAGATTTCGTTCATCAACGAGATTGCCAGCCTGTGCGAACACGTGAACGCCGATGCCGTCAGCCTGTCACTCGCGCTGGGGCTGGACAAGAAGATTGCGCCGCGCTGCCTGCAACCGGGTGCCGGCATGGGTGGAATTTTCGCCGAGAGCGATATGGAATCGATCACCGGATTGGCGCGTGAAAACCGTGTTGACTTGAAAGTGCTGAATGCCGCGCGCGAGGTGAATACGGATCTCGCGGCCCGGCTTTTGCAGAAAGTGGCGGGGGCGCTCAATACCGTGCAGAACAAGGACGTAGGCATTCTAGGCCTGGCGTTCAAGCCGAATACAAACTCCGTGGCGGGATCGGCTGCGGTGCAACTGGCGCAGAACCTGCTTGCCGGAGGAGCGCGGGTGCGGGCCTATGATCCGGTGGCGATTCCCGATGCGCGGCTGCAACTGAACGGCATGGTGAAATACTGTGAATCCGCCTACGGAGTTGCCGAAGGCGTGGACGCCCTGATTGTCGCCACCGGTTGGCCGGAGTTTCGGACGCTGGATTTCGCGAAGATCCGCCACCTGGTGAAACGGCCGATCATCATCGACACCAAGAACCTGCTGGATTCCACCCGCCTGCGCGCCATGGGATTCCAGTACATGGGGCTGGGCCGGCCGTAGGCGCGACTGGCTGCGCCGCAATCCCGCTGCAATTGCTATAATCATAATCTGCGGTGGGAATAGCTCAATCGGTAGAGCATCGGACTGTGGCTCCGACGGTTGCGGGTTCAATTCCCGTTTCCCACCCCAATTCCTTCAGAAGCGCTCTCCTGATTTTCGATGGTTCACGGCACGACTCAAGTCGTGCCCTTCCCCCAAAAAGCTAAAGCATCGCAGTCTTCTGGGGCCCCCCGCTCATGGTTACTTGGTGTGGTTACTGTTAGTGACTAGTAATCATTACTCGTATCAAGTGATTTTCACGTTACCGCGACAATGTCTGCATATTATTTCACTCCTCATTCTTTGCCGTTGCTAAGTGTTTGCAACTTCAGGCGCGAATCTGTGCGGCTGGTGGCATTGTTATTGCACTTCCAGGTAGTGTCCCCAACGCCATGAAATCTGGCGAGAACGAGAGTAACCGCTATCAAATTTATTGTTGGAGGTTCCACTGTGCAACGTAACCGTTTTCTCCTGTCGCTGGTTGTAGCGCTGTTCTTTACGACATTGGTTTGGGCCGACTCCGCCCCGGTCAACATGACATTCGTTGGTGTCGGCGGCAATAACTCGGGCGGTTACTACACCTATCCTTACTATTTCTCGATCAATGGTGGACAGGCCACGGCCCTGATGTGCGACTCATTCAGCAACCATGTTTCGGTTGGTGAGAGCTGGACCGCCAATGTAACTGGGCTGCTATCCGGCAAAGGCCTTTATGGCAACCAGCTCCTCGACTACAAGGCGGCCGGCCTGATTTTCATGGGCGTACTGAGCGGGAAGATCAACGCTAACACCGGCAACTGGGCGGTATGGAATTTGTTCACCTCGGGTATTACAACCGATTCCACCGTGCTCTCGCTGGACCAGACCGAGATTGCATTGGCGAAGCACACTCCGGCCAGCTACTTTAAAGGGCTGGTGCTGTACACGCCGGTGGGCGCGAGCCCTGGACACGGACCGCAGGAATACATCGGCTATGGCAAGACTTTGGCCACTCCCGAGCCGGGTACGATGATGATGCTTGGCACCGGTCTTGTCGGCATCGCAGGCTTGGTGCGCCGCAAGCTCGTGCGCGGCTAAGCAGGTCCTTAGCAAGAGGTGTAAAAGACAAAGGCGCGGCCTCAGGGCTGCGCCTTTTCCATTCATGACAAGCCGCGTTATAGCGTTGGTACGCTCTTCGGATCCTTAAGAACGATTGGACCCGCCGGATAGGAAAAGCTGTCTCCCGCCGTGACCTTTCCCGTCTTAGCAATCTCGGTGGACTGGCCGCTGATGGTTTTCTTATCGATGGTCAAGGTGAGATAGCCCCACGTCACCGCTCCGTAAATGAGTTTCGCTTTGGTGTCCGCCGCGACAGATCCATTCGCCGAGTGAATTTGGTGCAGATTGTGGTAACCCCCGTTTCCGACGACGAGGAAGGGAGTGGGGCCTTGCGGCGCGATGTGCTGCTCGATGCGCTGATAGTCGTGGACGTGTCCAGCAAGAACGAGGTTGGGGACTCGTCCGGTATCGCGGATGGCATTTTCAAGCACGTCCGCCATTTTCGAGCTTCCGCTGTGGAAAACATCGAACGAATAGATCGGGTGATGAAGCGACAGGATGAGCGCCCGGTCGTCGGGAGCGGTGGCGAACTCGTTGGTCAGCCATTGCTGCTGGTCGGAGTCGATGGAGCCGTGCTCGGGGACGTTGGTGTACATGCCGATGAACGTCGCCAGCGGAGTAACCAGGGTCCAATAAGGATTGGGGAGATTCAGGCCGACGCGCGGGGCATCTTTGGAGATGGGATCGACGTCGGGATTGGCCTGCATGAAATAGGCAACCCATCCATCAAGGGAGGTCTGGACGGTAGGGTCGTCGACCTCTCCGTCATGATTGCCGGGGATGGCAAAGATGGGAGGCGTGTACTGCTCGTAGGCCTCATAGAATTGAGAATAATAGTCGTCGTGGGCGCCGGTGAAGTAGACGACGTCGCCAACGTGATAGCAGAACTGCGGAGCGTTTGCGGCGGTTGCCGCACCCAGTGCTTTCACCATTTGTTCGGCTACGTTGGATTGAAACTCGGCATCCTGGACGCCGCCGGAGTCGCCTAATACGTCGAATACCATTTTGCCGACATTGCCGATGTGGCTGGCGATGGACTGGAAGTGGTCGCTCAACGCGTAGTGGTACGGAGGCAAGCCAAGCGGCTTGGGCAAGGGCTGATAGCCGGTGTTCCGGTGGGTGAGCGGATTGAGCGCGCTGACACCGGGATGGGATTGCGAATTACCTTTCTTGACGTGGGTACGAACTGCGCCAGGATGCAACATCGTGCTTACCTCCAGAACGAAGTCTCGTTACGGCAACTGCCTATAAAACGAGAACGCCCCCCGGTCCCCTTCACGCGGAAAAAAGAAATCTGAGGATTTGCAGGGTGCTGCTGAAGAGCGGGATCTGCGATCGGGGGGAAGCTGGAACCGCTGGAGTCGAGAGACAGTCTAGACGACCGCTTCCTTCTCTCGGGCCGCGTAGTGGGAGTCGACGTAGTCGTCGAGAATCTTGATGAATTCCGCGACGATCTTGTCGCCTTTCAAGGTGGTGAACAGGCGGCCGTCCACGTAGACGGGAGCCTTCGGTTCTTCGGCGGTTCCGGGCAGGGAGATTCCCAGGCTGGCGTGTTTCGATTCTCCGGGGCCGTTCACTACGCAACCCATGACGGCGACCTTCATTTCTTCCACGCCGGTGTGGGATTGTTTCCAGGCGGGCATCTGATCGCGCAGGTAGGTTTGGATCTGCTCGGCCATCTCCTGGAAGAAAGTACTGGTGGTGCGTCCGCAACCGGGGCAGGCGGTGACTTGCGGGGTGAAGCTGCGAATGCCCAGAGACTGTAGAATTTGCTGGGCTACGCGGACTTCTTCGGTGCGATCGCCGCCGGGCGCGGGGGTGAGTGAGACGCGGATGGTGTCGCCAATGCCTTCCTGCAGCAGTACGGCCATGGCCGCGCTTGACGCCACGATGCCTTTGGCTCCCATGCCGGCTTCGGTGAGTCCGAGATGCAGCGGATATTCGCAGCGGCCGGCCAACATGCGATAGACGTCGATCAAATCCTGCACGCCGCTGACTTTTGCGCTGAGGATGATCTGGTCCGGGCGCAAGCCATGCTGCTCGGCCAGTTTCGCGGAACTGAGGGCGCTGACCACGATCGCTTCCATGGTTACTTCGCGGGCGCCTCTTGGCTCGGGCAGACGCGAGTTGTCGTCCATCATTTTGGTCAGCAGCGATTGGTCGAGCGACCCCCAGTTCACACCGATGCGGACCGGCTTCTGGTGTTTCGCGGCTACCTCGATCATGGTGCGGAAGTTGTCGTCATTCTTGCGTCCGATGCTGGCGTTGCCGGGATTGATGCGGTACTTGGCGAGGCCCTCGGCGCAGCCGGGGTATTTGGTCAGCAGAAGATGTCCGTTGTAATGGAAGTCGCCGACGATGGGGGTGCGCAGGCCCTGCTTTTCGAGTCCTTCAACGATGTGAGGGATGGCTTTGGCGGCATCGTCATTGTTGACGGTCACGCGGACGACTTCACTGCCGGCGCGCGCCAGCGCGGCTACCTGCTTGATGGTGCCGGGGATGTCCGCGGTATCGGTGTTGGTCATGGACTGCACCATAACCGGTGCATTGCTGCCTACGCGGACTCCGCCAATCGAGGCGGTGAAGGTTTTTCTACGCTTGATTTCGGCCATAGGGGAGCCTTTATTTTAACAGGTTACGGCAAGAAGATCGCCCCTCCGGCGGAGGGGCGAATGGCGAAAAGGGCACGCCGAACAGCCAAAACTACGGCATGCGCGTGAGCCCCGGTAGCGTCTTGACCAGGTCGTTATAAATCACCATTACAGCGAAGAGCACGAGGAAGACAAACGCCGCCTGGTATATGCGTTCCTTGATGGGCAGGCTGATTTCTTTCTGCATCAGGCTCTCGATGAATAGCAGCAGAATTACGCCGCCATCCAGTATGGGAATGGGCAGCAGGTTCATGATGCCGAGGTTCAGGCTGATGGCGGCGGTGATCATGAGGAGCGGGGTCCAACCCTCCTCGCGGGCGGCCGCGCCTACGGCGCTGCCGATTCCGATTGGGCCATCGACCTGACGCATGGAGACTTTGTGCTGCACCATCTTTTGCAGCAACTCCAGGATGAGGAAAGAGCTTTTCTTGTTGTCCGATAGAGAGCGTCTAAACGCGTCTCCGAAGGCGAGTTTTACGACCTTTGTGGGAACGCTGGCGACGCCGATCCGGTAGCGGGCTTCGGACGGAGATCCTCGGCTGTCGAGGGTCGGCTTCACCGTGAAGCTGAGTTTCTGGCCACCCCGCAGGACGACGAGTTCCAGCGGCTGATCTTTGGTACGGGTCAACAACTGGATGAGCGCTGCCAGGTGGGGAACGTCCTGCCCATTCGCGGTGAGGATGGTGTCACCGACCTTGATGCCGGCTTTGGCGGCGGGCATGCCGGGTTCGACCGTGGTCAGGGTGACGCTGGGCTCTTTCGGCACCCAGCCTACGTCTCCGTATTGATTGGGGCCGAGCGGCTCGGGAGTCAGGACTTTTTCCGTGACTTTGCCGTCACGCTCGATGCCAAATTTCAAAGGCTGATTCGGGCTGAGGGCGGCCTTGACGTCCACCTGCTCCCAATTCGGATTCTCGACGCCGTCGACCGAGACAATCTTGTCGCCGACCTGGATGCCCGCTTTTTCCGCAGGAGTGTCGGGATTGACCCATCCCACGACGGTTGGTTCATCGACCACGGCGGCGTATTCGTAATGCACCATGTAGACGCCGGTGAGCAGGGCAATGGCCAGCATAACGTTCATGGCCGGTCCGGCGAGGGCTATGAAGAAGCGCTGCCAGCGCGGGTGCGAGAGAAACTCACCAGGATCGCCGGTGCGATCGTCCATGGGATTTTCGCCCGACATTTTGACGTAGCCGCCGAGCGGAATGGCATTGATGCGATAGTCCGTTTCGCCGCGGCGGAAGCCCACCAAACGCTTGCCGAAACCGATGGCGAACTGCTCCACCCGGACGCCGAAATACTTGGCGACGGCGAAGTGTCCGAACTCATGAATGAGGATCATGAATCCGAGCACGATCGCCATGTCAAAAACGGTGTGAAGGATGGACAAAAGCTGTGGCATATTACCCCAGATTACTCCGAATTTTCGATTAGGAAATAGCCCTGATGGGCGATCCCTTTTGGTTGTGCCGCCCCGCTTTTGTTTGCACGATTTCTCTTGCCAAAAGGCGAGCCTCTGTGTCCAGAGTAAGTACCTTCTGTATAGATTCCAAATGTCCGGTTGGCGTTGCAGTCATTGTTTCTTTGATGATCCGGGGGATGTCCTCGAAGCCGATCTGCTCGTCGAGAAACGCGGCTACGGCGACCTCGTCGGCGGCGTTCAGGGCGATGGTTTTTGCGCCTCCGGCGGCCGCCGCTTCGTACGCCAAAGCCAGACAGGGAAATTTAGCCATATCTGGTGGGCAGAAATCGAGATGCCGCAAGTCACTTAGCGAGAAACGCAGGTCGGACGGAATGCGGTCGGGATACGTCAACGCATACAGAATGGGCAGACGCATGTCGGTGACCGAAATCTGGGCAAGGATGCTGCCATCGACGAATTCAACCAGCGAGTGGATCGTCGACTGGGGATGCACGATAACTTTCACCTGCTCGGGCGGCACGTTGAACAAGCGGCAAGCCTCGATCACCTCGAAGCCTTTATTCATCAATGTGGCAGAGTCGATGGTGATTCTCTTGCCCATTTTCCAGGTGGGATGATTGAGCGCTTGTTCGACCGTGATCGAGGCGAAGTCCGACTTGGGCGTCTTGAGGAACGGACCGCCTGAAGCGGTGAGCCAGACGCGCTCAACTTCGTGCATGCGGCCGCCGCGCAGGCATTGGTGGACGGCGTTATGTTCGCTGTCGATCGGCAGCAGCGCCTTACCTTGTTTGCGGGCCTCGGCGGTGATTAGCTCTCCTGCCACGACCAGGCATTCTTTATTGGCCAGGCCGACGGATTTTCCGGCGCGGACCGCTTCGTAGGTCGCCTCCAGGCCGGAGACTCCGACGATGGCGCTGACCACGAAATCCACCTCGGGATGGGTTGCGACGTGCACTGTGCCGGCGGCGCCGTGGACGACTTCGATTTCGGAAAGACCCGCGGCGCGGAGTTTGACGCGGAGAGTGTCGGCATCTTGTTCGCGGGCCAGCGAGAGGACCCTGGGCTTCCAGCGGACGGCTTGGTCGAAGGCTAGGTCGGTGTTGTTGCCGGCCGCTAATGTGGCAACCTGAAAGCGGTCGGGATAGCTCTCGACCACGCTCAACGTGCTGCGGCCGATCGAACCGGTGGAACCGAGGATGGCGATACGTTTCATGCGGTCAAAGCGGTAGGTCTATTGTACGGGATGAAGAGGTGGCAGTTGTCCCTCGCTGGTTACCAGTGTGCGCTGTGATTAATCTTCGTCTTACTGCATCATCCGCCAAGCGCCGTAGGCCCACACCACTGGGACAGCGAAGAGCATGGCGTCGATGCGGTCGAGCATACCTCCGTGGCCGGGGAGGATGGTGCCGGAATCTTTGACTCCGGCGCCGCGCTTGATGAGGGACTCGACCAAGTCGCCTAACTGCGCCGCGAGGTTGACTACTGCGGACAGTAGGATGATGGGCCAGAGTTGCGGCTGTTCTCGACCCCACATCCCACCTGGACGGTCGATTAATCCGACGCTCAGCAGCGCGGAACTGATTGCGGGCGCGTGCTGAATCCAGAGCGTGCCGATGATTACGCTGGCTGCGATGGACGCCACTGCGCCTTCCCAGGTTTTGTTGGGGCTGATCTCGGGCGACATGCGATGACGGCCTAGGGACTTGCCCACGAAATACGCGAAGATGTCTCCCGCCCACACGGCTAGCAAGGTGTAGATGGTCCAGATGGCGCCTGCGGGTTGCTGGCGGATGCCGACCAGCAACGCCATGGGAATCGCAATGTAGGCGAAGGCGAATGCCGACGCGGCAGCTGAGGGATAGCCAGTTCTCAGGTCGGCTCGCCGCATGGCTACGGTTAGAAACACGAACGGCGCCAGGGCCGCGGCCACTGCGATTCCGTAGAGAATGGCGGTGGTCTCTACTAGCGGTGTGCGATTGGTGGACACGACGGTCACATAAATAAAGAAGAGCGCTACAAAGGCGTAGGTGGCTGGCCCCAGCGGCTGAACGGCGTAGTGCGTTGTCAGCTTCAGGAATTCCGCTATGGCTAGCAGTGCGATTGCTCCAGATACGATGGCCAGTATGTAGAGCGGGGCTTTCAGGACCAGCAGCAGAACCAGAGGGATTAGGACTACGGCGGTGGCGATGCGCTTGATCATCTGGTGGCGGATCGGGTGGCGTACTCCAGATCCCTCGCTTTGCTTGGAGTTTGTGACCTTCTTAAAATTTCGACCATTTTGTTGCCAATGATTCTTCCTGTTCGCGAGAGAAATCCCAAGCCGGATGCGTCCGTGGAATCCCACCCTTGCGCAAAAAGCGCGCAAGGATGGGGCACCCTCGAGTTCAATAAGTCACTGGTTTTCGGGATGACAAGGCTTTCCTGGCGGCGGATCAACCTTTGACCTCGGTGTGGGAGCGGTGCGGCGCGTGGTGCGGCGCGTGGCCGTTATCCTGGCCCAGACCGCCGTAGCGGCGTTCGCGTTTCTGATATTCTTCGATCCCTTCCAACAGTTGGACGCCACGGAAATCGGGCCATAACGTTTGGGTCACGTAGATTTCGGCGTAGGCCAGTTGCCAGAGCAGGAAGTTACTCAGCCGCATTTCGCCGCTGGTGCGAATGACTAAGTCGGGGTCGGGCAGTCCGCGGGTGTAGAGGTGGTCGCTGATCGCCTGTTCATCCACCGTTATGTGATCGAGGCCGCCATTGCGGGCGGCAGCTTCGGCCAGCGAGAGGAAGGCGTCGACGATTTCGCTGCGCGCGCTGTAATTGAGCGCCAGGGTCAAGGTCATGCCAGTGTTCTTCGCGGTGGCGTCGCTGGCTTCCGCCATTTCACGTTGCACCAGTTCAGGCAGTTCATGCTTGCGTCCGATGTATTCCAGGCGGATATTGTTTTCGTTGAGCGTCTTGATTTCCGCTTTGAGGTAGCGGCACAAGAGGCGCATCAGGAAATCTACTTCCGTCTTGGGACGTTTCTTCCAGTTCTCCTCGGAGAAGGCGTAGAGGGTCAGCGCGGGGATGCCGATGCGGGCCGCGGTTTCGACCGTCGAGCGCACGGAGGCGACACCGGCGCGATGTCCAGCGATGCGCGGCATGTGCCGGCGCCGGGCCCAGCGCCCGTTTCCGTCCATGATGATGGCGATATGCTGGGGAAGACGCGCTGGATCAAGCCGCAGGTAAACTTCAGTTTCCTTGCGGTCCATCTTCGTCCCAGCCGGGACTGTGTGTCGCAAGCAGACCTCTCGGAGTCGAAGCTAACACACGAAATCCTGTGTGTGCAATGCGATGGGGGCTGGCAATTTGTTTGTCGAACGCGGGTCAATCAGGCGCGGTTCACGCCATACGCGTCCAGCACATCGCGCAGCGTTACGATGCCTTCCAATCTGTGCACATCGCCACGGTTCACTACCGGCAGGATTTCAATCTGATTCGCCCCCATGCGCTCGAGCGCTAGATCCAGCGTCTGGTCGGGGTGCAGGTGCGGAAAGGCTGCCGCATCCACCAAATTACCGAGCTCTTTCTCTCCGCTTTCCGCCAGTTCTTCTTCCAGCGTGGAAAGGTTGATTACGCCAACGACGCCGCGTTGGTCTGCCACCAGCCAGGTCCGGGCGCCGCTCGCCCGAACCCTCTCCAGCGCTGCTCGCACCGTGATCTCGGCGGGCAGCAGGTGGCTCGCGGCCTGCATTACTCTCGCGACCCGACGCTCACCATAGCGTTGGCGCGTCGCGGCTCGCGGCAAGTGGATGCCATCCTGCACGGCTAGGGCTTCGTAGATGGGCTCGTGCTGCAAACGCGACGCAATGAAGAGGCTCACCAGATTCGCAATCATCAGCGGGACGATGACCGCATAATCCTGCGTCATCTCGAAGATCATCAGCACAGAAGTCATGGGAGCGCGCACGATGCCCGCGAAGACTGCGCCCATTCCGACCAGGGCGTAGGCGCCCGGCGTTGCGGTGTAGGCGGGGAACAAGTGATGCGCGACGGTTCCTACCGTGCCCCCCAACATCGCACCTATAAACAAGGACGGTCCGAAGATGCCGCCTGCGTTGCCGGACGCATAACTGGTGGTGACCGCGATCAGTTTCAGAACCACCAGCAACATCATCATTTTGAAAGCCATGTTTCCGTTCAAGGCGTCGCCGACGTATCCGTAACCTACGCCCAGAACCTGGGGAGCGAACAAGCCCATCGGTCCGACCAGCGAGCCCCCCGCCACAGGCTGGAACCAGATGTCTTTTGCGGCAACCGCAGGAAGCGCGCACGCATGCCGAGGAGGAGTTTGC
>CAVZUP010000031.1:0-17001 GCA_963778255.1 uncultured Acidobacteriaceae bacterium | reverse complement strand
ACCATCGTGTTAAAGCATGCGTTGGCGTAGGCACGCGGACGACCGAGACTCAACCCTTAATTCACACAACCGATCGCTTTCTTTTTCATTGGCCGGCGGTCTAAGTACGTATCAGGCGGAATGCTGCATCTGATATCCCGGAGAGAGTTTTCAGGAACTATTCCAGGGTTGCTCACGTAACAACGGGTGGATGACAGTTCTAAGATTTGACTTCAAGCAGGAGGCGGTCGTGGAAGGTAATGGCAATGGCAACGCCAAAAAGAAGCGGCGCAAACGAATTATCTGGGGTTCGATTGCGGCAGTCGTTCTCATCCTGGTGGTTGCCGGTGCGCTGATCGCGTCCAGCGGCGGCACTAAGATCGACCCCTCGAAGCTGGCCAAGGTAGAGCGGGGAGACCTCGCGAAAAGCGTGGTGGCGACGGGCAAGATCTGGCCCATCACGCAGGTCGAAGTCAAATCCAAGGCCACCGGCATTGTGAAGAAGCTCTACGTCGAATACGGCGACCGGGTAAAGAAGGGACAATTGCTCGCCGAGCTCGATCGGGACGAAATGCAGGCCCAGGTCGATCAGGCGCGCGCGCAATTGGAGGCCTCCATCGCCAGTCTGAACAGCACCCGCGCCGACCTGGAGCGCGCTAAAGTCGATGCCGAAGGCCCCGACGTGCCGCTGCTGAAACGCGCCTACGACCGAGCCCAGGGCATGGCGAATGACGGCGTCGTTTCCGCGTCCGCGCTCAAGGACGACGCGGAAAAGAACTACGAGATGTCGCTGAATAAGCAAAATGTGGCCAAGGCGCAGTTACAGGTCTTACAGGCCAAAATGGGCCAGGCCCAGGGACAGCTGGCGCGGGACCGCGCCACCCTGAAACAACTCGAAGAGCAACTGAGTTATACGGCATTAATCACCACTGAATGAGATCGTACTTTCACGCGACGTGGAGATTGGCAATGCGGTCAGTTCCATAGTGGTGCTGGGTTAGTCGGCCACGCTGGTCATGACGCTGGGCGATACAGCGAGGTTGACCTCAAAGGCAAAGCCGAAAGCAATATGGGCAGGGTTCATCTGTTCCAGCCTGCCCGGATGAAAGAGAGTGGTTCAAAGACAAAACCTTAACCGGCAAGGTGACAAAGATCTCCCGATGGGAGTTGAAAAAGATAACATCACCACTTTTGAGGTACGCATTTTGATCAACAATCCCAAGGGCGTGCTCAAAGCGATGTAGACGGCTAACGCCTGAGATCACTCTCGAAGAGCATAAGAATGTGCTGCAAATTCCGAAAGGATGATCCTCGAGGTAAGGATAAGAAACGTCGGTCGAAATACGGAGCCCAAAAGCGAAGGAAGCAAGAAAAAGATCACCGTCAACATCGGCATTTGAACGGCGCAAAGACTAAACTTCTGTCTGGGCTAAGGAACGACCAGGTAATGTTGCAGTGATGCAGCTCTTCACTATTGGCTTTTGCGCAAGCGAACGACGCGCCGAGCTCTCACCTTACACTTAGTTGGTGGAGTCGGATCGCAATGACTAACTTCTAATTCGGTATCGAGCCCTCCGCACCGCGCTTTTTATCTTGGTCGGCTCGCTGGCCACGGCAGCGGCCGGTTTCGCTTCGGTCCTTGGGACCTTTGACCGTTCGCTTAACGTCAGTAGCGCCACCGACCTCGAGGTACTGACTCGCTCCGGCGACATCAGCGTGCGCCCCGGTTCGGCGGGGTCGGTTTCGATTCATGCCACAATCCACTCAAACAACTCGTGGTTCGGTGGCGACCATAAAGCGGAGGTAGCGGAATCAGAAGATACCTCCCATCCGCCAGAACGGCAGCAGCATTCGGATCGACTATGTGAACGTCAAGGACATTTGGATCGACTATGAGATCACCGTCCCGGAAAACACTGCGGTGCGCACCCATACCGGCAGTGGCAATCAGACGATGGAAGGCCTCCACGGCAATGCCGATCTGGAGAGTGGATCGGGCGACCTGCGGCTGGCACGCCTCACCGGCGAAATGCATTTCCAGACGGGATCGGGGAACATCCGCGGGCGCGAACTGTCTGGGCCGGCAAGGGTCAAAGCGGGCAGCGGCGATATCGAGATCGAGGAAACGGGCGCAGGCGATGTGGAGATCCGCACCGGCTCGGGCAACATCACCGTGAACGGCATCAATGGCGGATTTCGCGCCGAGACGGGCAGCGGCGACATTCACGGCAAGGCTTGCCAAAGACATGTGGAGCGTCCGCACCGGCTCGGGTAATGTGCACCTGGGCGTGCCTTCCGACGCCGCCTTCGACGTCGACATCTCATCGAGCTCCGGGAACGTCACTCTGGGTCATCCTGTAACCACTACCGTCCAAGGCCGCATCCAGGAGTCGCGGAAGAGCGTCGTGGGAAAAGTGCGCGGCGGCGGTCCCATGATTTCCGTGCACACCGGTTCGGGCAACGTGCAAGTCGACTAGAAAAGGGCGTCGCGAGCCATATCACGAACGACGCTGTCCTGCCGGACGAGGACACCCGGCGCTCCAACAGCAACTTGCCTTGACGCGCAGTCGTGCCGCGTCCGATACTTCGTTTGGGCTCCCGAAAATTTCCTGGATTACGAGGTAACCGTTTGGCACGCACTCCGACCGTCACGCTCACTACCGATTTCGGCCTCAACGATCATTTCGTCGGCGCCATGAAAGGGGTAATCCTGGAGATTGTCCCCGAAGCGCAGATTATCGATATCAGCCACGCCGTGCAGCCGTTCGACATTCTGGATGGCGCGCTGACCATTTCGCAGGCCTACTCCTATTTCCCTACCGGCACCGTGCACATGGTGATCGTCGATCCGGGCGTGGGAACGGCGCGGCGCCCGGTAATTATGGCCAGCGACCGCCATTTCTTCGTCGCTCCCGATAACGGCGTGCTTTCGCTGATCTGCGACCGCGAAGAGCATATGTCCGTCCGCCACGTCACGGCCGAGCACTATTTTCTGCAGTCGCGCAGCAACACATTTCACGCCCGCGATATTTTTTTCCGGTCGCAGCTTATCTGGCCAAGGGAATCGATTCCGACCATTTCGGGCCAGAGATTACCGACTATGTCCGCTTTGGCGCCCCAAGGCCCAAGCCGGTCGACGAGCGCACGCTGCGCGGGGTAGTGCTGAAGGTCGACCGCTTTGGCAATCTCATCACCAACATCACACCTCAGGATGCGCCCCAACTCTTTGGAGCAACGCCGCCCGCATTCCGGATCACAATTGGAGCCAAGGCGCAGGCGACTCGCCTCTGTGCAAGTTATGCCGAAGGCGCTCCCGGCGAAGTGTTCGGAATCCTGGGCAGCATGGGATTCTTGGAAGTCGCTGCCAACCGGGGATCCGCCTACCAATTGATGGGCGCGGGCAAGGGCAGCGAAGTCAATGTCGTGATGGAATGATGGAATAGCGCTGCGGCTTGTCGCGGATACCTCGCATTGTCATCCTGAGCAAAGCGAAGGACCTATATATTTGGCGGCGTTGCAGGAATGCTGAGCCAGAATGACAAACCTATTGAGTTAAGAGTTCTTCACCCCAGGATGGATGTAGTGATCCATCTTCGCGGTCCACTTCAGAAAACGCCAAAAGTTGGCCCGCTCTGCCCACAAGAATCCCCAGAATTCCAGGAACCCAATCTGCGTCATCTTGACGCCGGTGTAGGTTTCGAGCCGCCATAGAAGATAAGGACTGCGCCAGGGCGCAATCCGGTGGCCGCGGGTGGAGTTCCAGAGAAAGCGCAGCATCGGCCGCATCGCTCTCCAGTATAGCGCCGGGAGACGGGGCAAGCCCGTCTCTGCCCGTAGACTTCTTACTTTGCAATCTCGACGCTGGCCCGGGTATTCTCCCACTCCATGCGTAGCGTGCATTTGCCGCCCGCCTGGTCGAACGCGATGGTGAAGTTCTCGACCGGCGCGGCCGTCTTGGAAACTTTCATCTCCACGCGCGCCAGATCTTCTTTCTCGCCAGGATAATCAGTTCCCCACTCGCCCGTGCTCTTGCTGATGATCAGCGTCCATTTGTCGGCTTTCGGAACGGTGAAGATCGTATAGCTGCCGGCCGGGACATCCTTGCCGTCAATCTTCAAATTCGCGCCGGTAACGAAAGTCGTCGCTTCATTCGCGCCGGTTCGCCAGACTTCACCGAACGGCACCAAAGCTTTCTCGGTCGCCGCGCCGAAAATCTTCCGCCCCTTGGCCCGCGGACTGGAATAGTCGATCTTGATCGTCTTTCCGTCAGTAAACTTGCATTCCGCACTGGCCGGCGGACTGGGCCGCTTGGATTTGTCGTGCGACATATCCATCTGTGCCGGGGCGACGGTTGCGACTGCGAAAAGTACGGCTGTGATTAAGGCGAATTTCTTCATGAGTCATTCCCTCCTGAAATAGCAATTGGCTCTTGGCTCTTGGCTCTTAGCTCTTAGCCGTTGGCTTTTGGCTAAGAGCTAAAGGCTAAGAGCTAGAAGCTGCCCACGAATTATACCCACTTCCCCGCTACAATCGTGGCATGGCTGTGTTCAACGAAAAGCGGGAAGAACTCGATCATTTCGAAACGCGCATGGGCGTGCCGCGCGGGCGCCTCGCCGTCACCATGGACCTGGTCACCGACGCCATGGCCCTAGTCGGGCAGCACGGCGTCTACTGCCAGAGTCAGCGCTGGCCGGGCAAGCCGGTCATGGATGTCCAGCTCATCATGAAGAACCTCACGGACGCCAAAGAACTCATTCAGAGCGTGATGGAAGAGCTCAAAACGAAGGCATAAAACCATAGTTTTTTCGCGGCTGCTAAGCGAAATCGCCGCTGGCGGAAAAGACATACAATCCAGAGTATGGAGCGCAAGATTTTCTGGATCTCGTTCACCGTGCTCGGGGTCGCCGCCGATTTCGTTCTGCCGCTCTGGTGGGCGCTGGGCGCGACGATTCCCATCGTCTACATCTCATGGTGGGTGGCGTACCGCAGCGGCTGGTTTGAGTAACAAACACCGGGAACGATCGATTTGCGAATTTCCGGGACGCCCTTCATAATTGCCCTACCGCAATTCCAATCTCACAGGGGCAACGAAATGAAAATCCAAGGGAAGCTGTACGGCGTGCTGTGCCTTCTCCTCGCGCTGGCGTTCGCCAGTGTCGCTCAAACCGCTGCAACTCCGGCGCCAACCACGTTGTCACCTGAGGAGCGCGCAGCCGCGCTCAAAAGTCTGCAAGCGACGCACGACGCATTTCTGCAATCCATCGCCGGATTGTCAGAGAAGCAGTGGAAATTCAAGCCCGCCCCGGACCGCTGGTCGGTGGCTGAGGTGTCGGAGCACATTGCCGTCTCCGAATCCCTCATCTTCGGGATGATTCAGAGCAAAATCATGACCTCGCCGGCTGATCCTGCCAAGCGCGCCGAGGTTGCGGGGAAAGACGAGATCATCCTGACCAAGGTTCCGGACCGCAGCCGCAAAGCACAGGCACCCGAGTTCCTGAAGCCCACCGACCGCTGGGCAACGCAGGCGGAATTGACCAAAGCCTTTGAGGATAGCCGCAAAGGCTTTCGTCAATTCCCGCCTGCGTTGCCCAGCGGTCGGTGGGCTTCAGGAACTCGGGTGCCTGTCTTTGCGGCTGCGGTCCGGAACCTTGGTCAGGATGATCTCGTCTTTCCCCGCAACCTCGGCGCGCTTGGCAGGATCAGCCGGCGAGGTCATGATTTTGTCTGAATCATCCCAAAGATGGGGGATTCGGAGACGGCAATGTGCTCCGACACCTCAGCCACCGACCAGCGGTCCGGGGCGGGCTTTAATTTCCACCTGCTTCTCTGACGATCCGGCGATGGATTGCAGAAATGCGTCGTGCGTCGCTTGCAGACTTTTTGAGCGCGGCTGCGCGCTCCTCAGGTGACAACGTGGTTGGCGCCGGAGTTGCAGCGGTTTGAGCGACACTGGCGAACGCCAGCGCGAGGAGAAGGCACAGCACGCCGTACAGCTTCCCTTGGATTTTCATTTCGTTGCCCCTGTGAGATTGGAATTGCGGTAGGGCAATTATGAAGGGCGTCCCGGAAATTCGCAAATCGATCGTTCCCGGTGTTTGTTACTCAAACCAGCCGCTGCGGTACGCCACCCACCATGAGATGTAGACGATGGGAATCGTCGCGCCCAGCGCCCACCAGAGCGGCAGAACGAAATCGGCGGCGACCCCGAGCACGGTGAACGAGATCCAGAAAATCTTGCGCTCCATACTCTGGATTGTATGTCTTTTCCGCCAGCGGCGATTTCGCTTAGCAGCCGCGAAAAAACTATGGTTTTATGCCTTCGTTTTGAGCTCTTCCATCACGCTCTGAATGAGTTCTTTGGCGTCCGTGAGGTTCTTCATGATGAGCTGGACATCCATGACCGGCTTGCCCGGCCAGCGCTGACTCTGGCAGTAGACGCCGTGCTGCCCGACTAGGGCCATGGCGTCGGTGACCAGGTCCATGGTGACGGCGAGGCGCCCGCGCGGCACGCCCATGCGCGTTTCGAAATGATCGAGTTCTTCCCGCTTTTCGTTGAACACAGCCATGCCACGATTGTAGCGGGGAAGTGGGTATAATTCGTGGGCAGCTTCTAGCTCTTAGCCTTTAGCTCTTAGCCAAAAGCCAACGGCTAAGAGCTAAGAGCCAAGAGCCAAGAGCCAAGAGCCAATTGCTATTTCAGGAGGGAATGACTCATGAAGAAATTCGCCTTAATCACAGCCGTACTTTTCGCAGTCGCAACCGTCGCCCCGGCACAGATGGATATGTCGCACGACAAATCCAAGCGGCCCAGTCCGCCGGCCAGTGCGGAATGCAAGTTTACTGACGGAAAGACGATCAAGATCGACTATTCCAGTCCGCGGGCCAAGGGGCGGAAGATTTTCGGCGCGGCGACCGAGAAAGCTTTGGTGCCGTTCGGTGAAGTCTGGCGAACCGGCGCGAATGAAGCGACGACTTTCGTTACCGGCGCGAATTTGAAGATTGACGGCAAGGATGTCCCGGCCGGCAGCTATACGATCTTCACCGTTCCGAAAGCCGACAAATGGACGCTGATCATCAGCAAGAGCACGGGCGAGTGGGGAACTGATTATCCTGGCGAGAAAGAAGATCTGGCGCGCGTGGAGATGAAAGTTTCCAAGACGGCCGCGCCGGTCGAGAACTTCACCATCGCGTTCGACCAGGCGGGCGGCAAATGCACGCTACGCATGGAGTGGGAGAATACCCGGGCCAGCGTCGAGATTGCAAAGTAAGAAGTCTACGGGCAGAGACGGGCTTGCCCGTCTCCCGGCGCTATACTGGAGAGCGATGCGGCCGATGCTGCGCTTTCTCTGGAACTCCACCCGCGGCCACCGGATTGCGCCCTGGCGCAGTCCTTATCTTCTATGGCGGCTCGAAACCTACACCGGCGTCAAGATGACGCAGATTGGGTTCCTGGAATTCTGGGGATTCTTGTGGGCAGAGCGGGCCAACTTTTGGCGTTTTCTGAAGTGGACCGCGAAGATGGATCACTACATCCATCCTGGGGTGAAGAACTCTTAACTCAATAGGTTTGTCATTCTGGCTCAGCATTCCTGCAACGCCGCCAAATATATAGGTCCTTCGCTTTGCTCAGGATGACAATGCGAGGTATCCGCGACAAGCCGCAGCGCTATTCCATCATTCCATCACGACATTGACTTCGCTGCCCTTGCCCGCGCCCATCAATTGGTAGGCGGATCCCCGGTTGGCAGCGACTTCCAAGAATCCCATGCTGCCCAGGATTCCGAACACTTCGCCGGGAGCGCCTTCGGCATAACTTGCACAGAGGCGAGTCGCCTGCGCCTTGGCTCCAATTGTGATCCGGAATGCGGGCGGCGTTGCTCCAAAGAGTTGGGGCGCATCCTGAGGTGTGATGTTGGTGATGAGATTGCCAAAGCGGTCGACCTTCAGCACTACCCCGCGCAGCGTGCGCTCGTCGACCGGCTTGGGCCTTGGGGCGCCAAAGCGGACATAGTCGGTAATCTCTGGCCCGAAATGGTCGGAATCGATTCCCTTGGCCAGATAAGCTGCGACCGGAGAAAAAATATCGCGGGCGTGAAATGTGTTGCTGCGCGACTGCAGAAAATAGTGCTCGGCCGTGACGTGGCGGACGGACATATGCTCTTCGCGGTCGCAGATCAGCGAAAGCACGCCGTTATCGGGAGCGACGAAGAAATGGCGGTCGCTGGCCATAATTACCGGGCGCCGCGCCGTTCCCACGCCCGGATCGACGATCACCATGTGCACGGTGCCGGTAGGGAAATAGGAGTAGGCCTGCGAAATGGTCAGCGCGCCATCCAGAATGTCGAACGGCTGCACGGCGTGGCTGATATCGATAATCTGCGCTTCGGGGACAATCTCCAGGATTACCCCTTTCATGGCGCCGACGAAATGATCGTTGAGGCCGAAATCGGTAGTGAGCGTGACGGTCGGAGTGCGTGCCAAACGGTTACCTCGTAATCCAGGAAATTTTCGGGAGCCCAAACGAAGTATCGGACGCGGCACGACTGCGCGTCAAGGCAAGTTGCTGTTGGAGCGCCGGGTGTCCTCGTCCGGCAGGACAGCGTCGTTCGTGATATGGCTCGCGACGCCCTTTTCTAGTCGACTTGCACGTTGCCCGAACCGGTGTGCACGGAAATCATGGGACCGCCGCCGCGCACTTTTCCCACGACGCTCTTCCGCGACTCCTGGATGCGGCCTTGGACGGTAGTGGTTACAGGATGACCCAGAGTGACGTTCCCGGAGCTCGATGAGATGTCGACGTCGAAGGCGGCGTCGGAAGGCACGCCCAGGTGCACATTACCCGAGCCGGTGCGGACGCTCCACATGTTCTTTGGCAAGCCTTTGCCGTGAATGTCGCCGCTGCCCGTCTCGGCGCGAAATCCGCCATTGATGCCGTTCACGGTGATGTTGCCCGAGCCGGTGCGGATCTCCACATCGCCTGCGCCCGTTTCCTCGATCTCGATATCGCCGCTGCCCGCTTTGACCCTTGCCGGCCCAGACAGTTCGCGCCCGCGGATGTTCCCCGATCCCGTCTGGAAATGCATTTCGCCGGTGAGGCGTGCCAGCCGCAGGTCGCCCGATCCACTCTCCAGATCGGCATTGCCGTGGAGGCCTTCCATCGTCTGATTGCCACTGCCGGTATGGGTGCGCACCGCAGTGTTTTCCGGGACGGTGATCTCATAGTCGATCGAAATGTCCTTGACGTTCACATAGTCGATCCGAATGCTGCTGCCGTTCTGGCGGATGGGAGGATTCTTCTGCAATTCCGCTACCTCCGCTTTATGGTCGCCACCGAACCACGAGTTGTTTGAGTGGATTGTGGCATGAATCGAAACCGACCCCGCCGAACCGGGGCGCACGCTGATGTCGCCGGAGCGAGTCAGTACCTCGAGGTCGGTGGCGCCACTGACCTGAAGCGAACGGTCAAAGGTCCCAAGGACCGAAGCGTAACCGGCCGCTGCCGTGGCCAGCGAGCCGACCAAGATAAAAAGCATGGTGCGGAGGGCTCGATATCGAATTAGAACGTCAGTCATTGCGATCCAACTCCACCAACTAAGTGTAAGGTGACAGCTCGGCGCGTTGTTTGCTTGCGCTAAAAGCCAATAGCCAAGAGCTGCATCACTGCAACACTACCTGGTCGCCTTCCTTTAGCCCAGACAGAAGTTCAGTCTTTGCGCCGTTCGAAATGCCGATGTTGACGGCGATCTTTTTCTTGCCTTCCTTCGCTTTGGGCTCCGGTATTTCGACCGACGCTTTCTTATCCTTATCGTAGAGGATCGATCCTTCCGGAATTTGCAGCACATTCTTATGCTCTTCGAGAATGATCTCGGCGTTAGCCGTCATCATCGCTTTGAGCACGCCCTCGGGATTGTTGATCGAAACGCGCACCTCGAACGTGGTGACGTTATCTTTTTCAACTCCCATCGGCGAGATCTTTGTCACCTTGCCGGTGAAGGTTTTGTCTTTGAACGACTCGACTTTGATCCGGGCAGGCTGGCCCAGATAAACCTTGCCGATATCGCTTTCGTCGACTTTGCCTTTGACGTAAACCTCGCTGGTATCGCCGAGCGTCATGACCAGCGTGGCCGACGACCCCAGCACCAGGATGGAACTGACCGCATCGCCAATCTCCACGTCGCGTGAAAGTACGATCCCATCCAGCGGTGACTCAATGGTCGTATAACTCAGTTGCTCTTCCAGTTGTTTCAGGGTGGCGCGGTCCCGCGCCAGCTGTCCCTGGGCCTGGCCGATTTTGGCCTGTAAGACCTGTAACTGCGCCTTGGCCACATTTTGCTTATTCAGCGACATCTCGTAGTTCTTTTCCGCGTCGTCGAGTGCGGACGCGGAAACCACGCCGTCATTCGCCATGCCCTGGGCTCGGTCGTAGGCGCGTTTCAGCAGCGGCACGTCGGGGCCTTCGGCATCGACTTTAGCGCGCTCCAGGTCGGCGCGGGTGCTGTTCAGACTGGCGATGGAGGCCTCCAATTGCGCGCGCGCCTGATCGACCTGGGCCTGCATTTCGTCCCGATCGAGCTCGGCGAGCAATTGTCCCTTCTTTACCCGGTCGCCGTATTCGACGTAGAGCTTCTTCACAATGCCGGTGGCCTTGGATTTGACTTCGACCTGCGTGATGGGCCAGATCTTGCCCGTCGCCACCACGCTTTTCGCGAGGTCTCCCCGCTCTACCTTGGCCAGCTTCGAGGGGTCGATCTTAGTGCCGCCGCTGGACGCGATCAGCGCACCGGCAACCACCAGGATGAGAACGACTGCCGCAATCGAACCCCAGATAATTCGTTTGCGCCGCTTCTTTTTGGCGTTGCCATTGCCATTACCTTCCACGACCGCCTCCTGCTTGAAGTCAAATCTTAGAACTGTCATCCACCCGTTGTTACGTGAGCAACCCTGGAATAGTTCCTGAAAACTCTCTCCGGGATATCAGATGCAGCATTCCGCCTGATACGTACTTAGACCGCCGGCCAATGAAAAAGAAAGCGATCGGTTGTGTGAATTAAGGGTTGAGTCTTAGATTGTACCGCGTGCCTACGCCAACGCATGCTAACCAAGAGGTTCCCAGCACTCGGAAGATTATCCCTTTGGAATGTTAGAATTAGAGTTCCATGGTTGCATACGTGCTGCTGCGGGTGTTCGTTATCCTGCTTCTGGTGGCGGCCAATGCCTTTTTCGCCGCAGCCGAATTCGCGCTCGTCAGCGTGCGCGAGACCCGTATCCAGCAGCTGATCGAAGCCCATCGCGCGGGCGCCCGCACCGTCCTCAAGCTTCACCAGCAACTCAGCCGCGTTGTGAACGGCGTGCAACTGGGAATCACCGTCACCAGTCTGACCTTGGGCTGGCTCGGCGAGCCGGCCTTGGCGCGGCTCTTCGAGTCCTGGATCGGAAGCGTTCCCTACGCAGCCATCTACGCTCATGCTATCGCCGTGGGGGTGGCGTTCGTCGCTATCACCAGCCTGCACGTCATCCTTGGAGAACTGGTTCCCAAGTCGCTGGCCTTGCAACGAGCCGAGCGCGTGGCCCTGGCAGTAGCCGCGCCCATGGATGTTTTCCTGACCGTCACCCGACCTCTTACGATCGGCATGAGCCGCGCCGCCGGGTTCGTTCTGCGCGCTTTTGGGACCCGCGAAATCCGGCACGGTTCGGTGCATTCTCCGGACGAACTTAAGCTGATCGTAACCGCGGCCCGCACCTCCGGACAGCTCTCCTCGGCACAGGAGGAAATGCTGCTGAACGCGCTCGAACTCGATAACATCACCGCGCGCCAGGTCATGGTGCCGCGCACCAGGATCTTTTCCTTGCCTGCCGACTTGAATCTGGACGAAGCCCTGTCGCGCGTGGTCGACGACCAGCACTCGCGTGTCCCGGTGTATGATCCGCAGCGCGGTCCCGAACATATTATCGGCGTGCTCTATGCCAAGGACCTGATGCGCTGGACGCGACTGCGTCTGGGACTTATCGCTGCGCCTCCCGCCGCCTTGCGCGTTTCCCAAATGAAGATCGGACAGATTATGCACGACGTGCTGGTGGTGCCGGAAACCAAGTCGTTGTTCGAACTGTTAGGGGAATTCCAGCAGCGTCGAAGGCATTTGGCGGTCGTGGTCGACGAATTCGGATCGACCGCCGGAGTGGTGAGCGTGGAAGACGTGCTGGAACAACTGGTTGGCGAACTCGAAGACGAATTCGATGTAGCCCCCGCGCAGCCCGCCGTCACGGACGTGAACGCGCCGCTCGTGCTCGATGGAGCCGTCAACATTCGCGACCTCGAAACTCAGTACGAGCTGAAGCTCCCGGAAGACGAAGGTTACGAAACGCTGGCCGGCTTTATGCTGTCGCGTTTGCAAAAGATGCCCCAGGGCGGCGAGGCGTTCGATTACGAGGGAAGGCGCTTTGTGGTAGAGAAGATGGACGGCCATCGCATCGCGACTGTCAGGATCGAGCTGATCCCCGCGACCGTCACGCCTGCCCCAGCCGTTTCCGCGCGAGTTGGAGACTAGCTCGCGATGCCGCGCTACATCATCTCTCGCGTGCTTTACACCCTGCCGGTGATCTGGCTGGTCGTCTCCACCGTCTTCCTGCTAATCCACTTCGTCCCCGGAGACCCCATCCAGCAGATGCTGGGCGAAGGCGCAGCCGCCGGAGACATACAGGCCGCACGCCACGCCTACGGCCTGGATGTTCCCCTGGGCCGGCAATATCTGAATTACTGGCGAGGCGTGCTCCACGGAGACTTAGGCAAGTCGCTGCGCTTTAACCAGGGAGTAACTCAGTTAATAGCGCAGCGTTATCCATTCACCTTACAGCTAACCCTGGCGTCATTATTTGTAGCGATTGTTCTGGCCATTCCCGCGGGAGTGCGTTCGGCGCAGCGCCGCAATCAATGGGATGACCGCACTTTAAGCGTAGTAAGTCTCTTCGGCCTCAGCTTTCCAAGCTTCGCGCTGGGCCCGGTGCTTATCTTGTTTTTCGCCGTCAAGCTAGGGTGGCTCCCCGTATCCGGCTCCGGCACCATAGCCCACTTAGTGCTCCCAGCAATAACCATGGGAGGAGCGCTAGCCGCGATCCTTACCCGCATGGTGCGCACCTCCATGCTGGAAGAGTTAGGTCAAGACTATATCCGCACCGCGCGAGCCAAAGGTCTGCCCGAGCGCACGGTCGTTTATAGGCACGCTCTGCGTAACGCCATGATCCCGATCCTGACCGTCCTGGGATTACAATTCGGCGCGCTCTTGGCCGGGGCAATCGTAACCGAAACTATCTTCTCCTGGCCCGGCATCGGACGCCTAACCATCCAGGCCATCGCCAACCGCGATTACTACCTCGTGCAAGGATGCATTCTGGCGATTGGGTTAACTTACGTCGCCGTGAACTTCCTGACTGACTTGTTGTACTCGGCGGTGAATCCGAGAATCAAACAGTAACGAGGCTCAGGCGTCACGGCCCTCCGGTGCTATACTTATCTTCTACGCGGTACGGAAAATCTCCATGGAAGCTCCTCTCAAGGATGATCCGGCATTGAAAAGCGTGAGGTTAGCTGAAGAAGCGCTTAGTACTTCTGAGATCAGATACCGTCGGCTCTTTGAAACAGCCAAGGATGGAATCCTGATTCTGGATGCGGACTCAGGATTGATCACGAACGTAAACCCCTTTTTGGTAGATCTGTTGGATTATCCTCGGGAAGACTTTATTGGCAGAACACTTTGGGACATTGGTCCATTCAGAAACATTGAAGCCTCGAAGGAAGCTTTTCGAGAGTTGCAAGATAAGGAATATATCCGTTACGAGAATCTGCCGCTCGAAACCAAGAGCGGGCGCCGCGTTAACGTCGAATTCGTCAGCAACGTGTATGAAGAAGAAGGCAAGCAAGTAATCCAATGCAACATTCGCGACATTACGGCGCGCAAGCACGCGGAACAGGTGGACGAGCGCATCCGACAATCCCAAAAAATGGAGGCAGTAGGTCAATTGGCAGGGGGGATTGCCCATGATTTTAACAACCTTCTGGGCGTGATCATGGGGTACTGCGAACTTCTGGAGGAGCAAATCGGTCCAGACGACGCGAGGCGAAGGATGGTTTCGCAGATCCACAATGCAGGTGTCAGTGGCGCCGCTCTAACTCGGCAACTTCTGGCATTCAGTCGTCGCCAGGTTTTGCGGCCCTTGGTGCTCGATTTGAACGTACTGGTGACCGGAATGGAAACGATGTTGCGGCGGATTATCGGCGAGCACATCGAGATCATCACCTCACTGTTTCCAGGTTTGGGGAGCGTGAAAGCTGACCCGGCGCAGCTTGAGCAGGTGATGATGAATCTGGCAGTCAACGCGCGCGATGCGATGCCAACCGGCGGCACAATCGCAATCGAAACCAGCAACGTGGAATTGGATGACAGCCAATCGCGCCAGCACCCTGAGGTCAAGCCTGGCTCTTACGTGATGCTGGCCGTGAGTGATACAGGTGTGGGAATGGATAGCGAGACGCAGGCTCGCATTTTTGAACCCTTCTTCACCACCAAACAACTGGGTAAAGGCACAGGTCTAGGCTTGTCTACGGTCTACGGCATTGTGAAGCAGAGTTCCGGCTATATATATGCTTACAGCGAACTGGGCAGGGGGACGACCTTCAAGGTATATCTGCCTCGCGTCGGGGGAAACGCGGAGATCCTGAGGCGGGAAGAGACACTTCCCTCACGCGGAGGACGGGAGACGATCCTGTTAGTCGAGGATAACGCGCCTCTGCGGGAGGTGATACGAGAAATACTTATAGGACTTGACTATGCCGTGCTGGATTCGGGCCGCCCGTTGGACGCGATTCGCGTCGCAGAGCGGCATGAAGGAACGATAGATTTGCTGATCACCGACGTCGTGATGCCGGAGATCAACGGTCGTGCTCTTGCGAGAAGACTGACGGCCGTAAGACCTGAGATGAAAGTGCTCTATACATCCGGATATACGGACCGCGAGTGTGTCGACCAGGGCGAACTCGAAGCGGGATGTCTGCTTCTCGAAAAACCCTTCACACGAAATGCTTTGGCTAGAAGAGTACGCGAGATCCTCGATCCAACAATGACCTGACGCGTCCGTCTCGCGCCAGCAAAAGCACACGCCCCACAATCAGCTGTACCATATGTCTTACATTGCTCCGCTTGCTAAAATGCCCCTTGACCAATATATACAAATAGACTAATCTGTATATACGTAACAACCAAGAAGAATCCTATGGCTGCAACCATGACATCGATCCGGCTGGACACCAAATTGGCCGATGAGGCCAAGAAGCTTCTCGGCGTAAAATCCCGCACGGAAGCCGTGCATGTCGCGCTTCGTGAACTGGTTGCGCTGAAGCGCTTCAAGGCCTTGATGAAGAAGAACGCAGGGAAGCTCTCCTTCGCCGGTCTCGATGAGTGAACTCATTGTTTTCGATACGTCGGTTCTGGTGGACCATCTGCGCACAGACTGCCATCGCCGGCGGATGGAGACGCTAAGTGGACTCATTCGGAATTGCGCCGTGGTCATGGCCGAACTGTGGCGTGGCGTTGTGACTTCGGCGGAGGCAGAGCTTCTACGGGCCCTTAACAGGAATCACCCTACGCTGACTCCAACGGAAAAAAATTGGCTGGAGTCGGGCGAGGTTTTGGCAAGAATCCGCGCTGATCGCGGACTGGAAGCGCACAAACTGCGTGATCTCCATTTCGACGTGCTCATCGCGCTCACGGTTCGCTCAAATGGCGCTCGCCTGATCACCTCAAACCGCACCGATTTTGAACTTATCAATCGTTACCGAAAACTTCAGATGGAGATCTGGTAACAGAGCCGCGAATTAAGGAACACGCACCGCAGAAACCAGAATTCAAGATTCGATGGCCACCAACGCACAACTGACAACCAGCAGCTGGCAATTGAGCAGCGCCCGCGTCGCCCGCCACAATCCGCTGGCAGCCGTTGGAGTCGTGCTGGTCATCATCTTTGCCGTCTGCGCGATTTTCGCGCCCTGGATTGCTCCGCAGGATCCCGCTCACATTGATCTGCCGAATCGGTTGCAAACGCCCTCGGCGCAGCACTGGTGCGGAACCGACGAGCTTGGACGCGACATCCTCTCCCGCCTGATCTGGGGAGCGCGAATTTCGATGTTCGTGGGCAGCAGCGTGGTGGCGGGTTCGCTTCTGCTTGGCCTCATCATTGGCAGCCTGGCTGGATATTACGGCGGAGGTATCGATCGTTTCGTCAACGTAGTGTTGATGAATGCGTTTCTTTCATTCCCGGGGATTCTCATTGCAATTGCCTTCGTGGCCTTCCGCGGTCCCGGAATTTTCAATTTAGTGCTCGCTCTCTCTCTGGGAGGATGGGTGGGCTACGCACGGCTGGTGCGAGCGCAGGTGCTGGCCGTCCGCGAACGCGAGTTTGTCGAAGCCGCGCGAGCGCTTGGCGCTGGAGACCTCCACATAATTACGCGGCACATTCTGCCCAACATTATTCAGCCGGTGATTGTGCAGGCGGCGATTGGGATGGCGGGCGCGGTGCTGGCCGAAGCTACGATGAGTTTTCTTGGCCTCGGCGTTCCTCCGCCGACCGCGAGTTGGGGATCGATGCTGAACGACGCGCGCTCGCATCTTTTCGATGCTCCGCATCTGGTGCTTTTTCCGGCGGTGACGGTGATGCTGGCGGTGCTGGCGTTCAACTTTATCGGAGATGCCTTGCGCGATCTGCTTGATCCACGATCACGGATTGAGGCGGGGCTGTAGTTTGCGGCTCACAGACAAAAGCACTATCCGAACAGAGCGCGTAGGACCTGCTGATTAGTTACACAGGTCCTTGCGCATTGCTCAGACGAGACGATGAGGGTCTAAATTTTAGGCAGCCTTGGCGGTTTGCATCGCTTGACGGAGATGTGCGAGACGCGCCTGCGTCTGCTTCAAACGTTCTGGCCCTCCCTCGGAGGTTGCAATAGCAATTGGTGGTACTTCCATCTACTGGTTC
>CAVZUP010000030.1:0-23797 GCA_963778255.1 uncultured Acidobacteriaceae bacterium | reverse complement strand
AGCGTATGTGGTCGTCTTTGATGAACACGCCGCTGATGCGGGCCCGGTCGCCCGGTTTCGCGGCTGGCCCCCAAAGCGCCATCAACTGTTGCAGATCCGTGCCGCTGGGGGTGATGGCTCCGTCCTTGAGCTTCAGGCCGGTCTTCCCCATGGGAAAATTCGTGCGAATGTAGATCAGCTCGTCGTTGAAGGCGTGAATGATCTCTTCCCGCGTTTGCTTGGAAATCCTGGGCGGCGGAGCATTACCGGCGAGCGCCAGCGACGAGAGCCCCAGAAAGATGGCCAAAACCCGACAACAACCGTAGAAAACGTGGGACCCCATACAGCACCCCAGCCGACGCAATCATGGACGCAACCATTATAGACCGCCGTAAAACAGACCGGCGCAAAAACAGTTCCCAGTTCCCGGTTCTCAGCGCTTAATCCCAACGTCGTTCTGACTGAGAACCGAGAACTGAGAACTCTCTGAGCCCCGTAACCGGCGGCATGAGTACTTCCGTAACGGTGAGCTGTACCTTAAGCACCTGAGGTAATAACCGCAACCCAACTTAGAATGTAGGCAGGACGGAGCCAACTCATCCCCCGCGTTGGGCCGCCAGGACTGCCTTTTGCCGTTGAAGCTTCCCATTCCCGCGCGGGTCCCGCTCCTCTACGTCATCCTGGGCGTGCTGCTGACCATCAGCGTTCTTCCGATGTACTTCTATTCGGCGCAGATCGAGGCCATGAATCTGAAGAGCCTCAAAACCGACGAACAAATGCTGCAAAATACGGTCGCGCGTTCGCTGGCCGATGACATTTCCCAGCATCAGGAAGCGCTGCATATGATGCTGGCGAATCTGTCGTCGTCGATTCAGGTCATGATGCTGGCCAACACTAGCGGCAACGACCCCGGCGCGCAGAAGCTTTTAACGCCCGAACTGCGGGCCATGCTCGAGAATTTTGTTTCGTCGTCGAACGACATAGCCTATGCCACACTGCTGAATGCCGACGCCAAAGGCGTTTCCGCCGGACGCATTGAGCCCGACGCCTTTCTGCAACGGGAACTGGAGCGGGCCTTCCAAGCCGCTCGCGAAGGCCGCGTCTATAGCGGACAGCCGCTGACGGTGGGCAGCGGAAAATCCGCGCGCACGGTCATGCTGGTTAGTTCGCCCATCATGTACGACGGACGCTTCCTCGGCATGATCGGGTCGGTCGTGGATATGGATTACCTGATCCGCCGGCTGCAACAAGTCAGTTCGAACGGATTGATGCCGTATGTGGTGGACAGCCAAGGCCGCCTCGTCGCCGCCGCGACCGCGCAATATGCCACCGGACAGGACATGAGCAACTTCGAGATTGTCCGCAGTTTTGTGGACGAAGGCGCAAAGGCCCAGTTGGCGGCCACCCGGGAATTCACCGTTGGCACTGGGAAGAACGCGACCGAGATGCTGGGAACCTACTCCCCAGTTACCTCGCTGGAATGGGCGGTCGTGGTGCAAAAGCCGCGCGAGGAGGCCTATCGCGGCATCTACGAAATGCAGCGCACCGGCCGCTTGCTGGCATGGCTGGCCGTGTTTGTGAGCGTGGGGCTCAGCATTCTTTCGGCGCGGCGCATCACCAGCCCGCTGCAAGTGCTCGCGCAATCCAGCCGGGCGATTGCGCGCGGCGATTTCTCCCAGCGTGTGCATCTGAAAACCCGCACCGAGATCGGCGAACTGGCGGCAACCTTCAATACCATGTCGGAGGAACTGGAACAGTTCGTCGAAGACCTGAAGCGCGCCGCCGAGGAAAACAAAGCGCTGTTCATGGGGTCGATCCAGATGCTGGCCGGCGCGGTCGACGAAAAGGACCCCTATACCCGCGGCCACTCCGACCGCGTCACGAAATACTCGATGATGATCGCGAGAGAGATGGCGCTGGACCCTGGATTCCTCGAGATTCTGCGCATCTCGGCCCAACTGCACGATGTCGGCAAGATCGGCATCGAAGACCGCATCCTGAAAAAACCGGGCGCCCTGACCCCCGAAGAATTCGAGATCATGAAGACGCACACCACCAAGGGCGCGAATATTCTGCGCCCGGTGCCCCAGTTGCGCGAGATGCTGCCCGGCATCGAATTGCATCATGAGGCGCTCAATGGACGCGGCTATCCCTACGGCCTGAAAGGCGATGAGATCCCGCTCTTGGCGCGCGTCATCGCGGTCGCCGATACTTTTGACGCCCTGACCACGAATCGTCCTTATCAGAAGGCATTCGATTCCGTGGAAGCTCTGCGCATCATTCAGAATCTGTCCGGGCAGCGCCTCGACCCCAAGGCAGTCGCCGCGTTGCTGGCAGTATTTCGGCGCGGAGAAATCCGTCTTCAAAACCAATTGCCACAGACCATTGCAAGCAACTCGGACGCCCCTCCTTCGACGCCACCTCTACCGGTGGATCCCCTCACAATCGAAATCGCACGCACCTGAACGAATTGGCAATTTGGCAATTTGGCAATTTGGTAATTCAAACCCAATCTGGGTTTGGACGTTGAATTACCAAATTACAAAATCACACAATTACCAATTTCCTTCGCCGGATTCTCCTATAATCAACTTCGGATACCTCATGATTCAAACTCTCTTTGGCAGCCTGGACGAAGTCAAGAAACCCAGTTTTATTGAGCGCATGAAGGAGGCCGTCTCGCGCACCCGCGAGAACCTGGCCGAGCGCATCGAAGATGTCGTTTCCATCGGCAAAGAGATCGACCGCTCCACTCTCGACGATCTCGAAGCCACGCTGATCGGCGCCGACCTCGGCACCACCACCACTCGCGAAGTTCTCGACAAGTTGCGCGACAAAGCCGACCGCAAACAGATCAAGGATGTAAATGAACTCAAACGGCTCCTGAAGGAAGAACTGCTGGCCATCCTGACCTCGACCAGCGCGCGGCCCGTAACCAAGGTCGACGCTGCGCCGGAAGTGATCATGGTGGTGGGCGTAAACGGCGCCGGCAAAACCACAACCATCGGAAAATTGGCGCAGGTATTTCGCGGGCAAGGCAAAACGGTCCTGATGTGTGCCGCCGACACCTTCCGCGCGGCGGCCATCGAACAACTCGAAATTTGGGGACAGCGCACCGGCACGGAAGTGATCAAGACGAAAGCTGGAGGCGATCCCTCCGCCGTGTTATTCGACGCGCTCCAATCGGCGACCGCGCGCAAGACCGACTACGTGATCGTCGATACCGCCGGACGCTTGCACACCAAACAAAATCTGATGCTCGAACTGGAAAAGATGAAACGCACCGCGCAACGCATCGTTCCCGGCGCTCCGCACGAGACCTTGCTGGTAATGGACGCCACCACCGGCCAGAATGGATTGCAGCAGGCGCGTCAGTTCACCCAATCCGCCGGAGTCACTGGAATCGTCCTGACCAAGCTCGATGGCACCGCCAAGGGCGGAGTCGTGGTCGCAATTTCGCGCGAGTTGGGGCTGCCAGTGCGGTATGTAGGCGTAGGCGAAAAAGCGGTCGACCTGCTGCCGTTTGATCCCAAGGATTTTGTGGACTCGCTGTTCTCGTAAAGTCCAGCCGTTGGCTCTTGGCTTCTAGCTAACGGCTAACAGCTAAAAGCCAAGAGCTAAGAGTTGTCTAAATGACCATCGACGAACAACACGCGCGCAAGGCACTCGATCTGGCGAGAGCTGGTGTGGGTTTGGTGTCGCCCAACCCAGCAGTTGGCGCCGTCGTAGTCGACGCCTCAGGCCGCGAAGCCGGCGCCGGCACCCACACCTATGACGGCGTCAAGCACGCCGAGGTCCTCGCCCTGGAGCAAGCGGGCGAACGATCGCGCGCCGGAACTCTCTACCTGAATCTGGAACCATGCTCCCATCAGGGCCGCACCGGCCCGTGCGCCGATGCGGTCATCGCGGCCGGAATCCGCCGCGTCGTCTGCTCCATGCAAGATCCGAATCCACGCGTTGCGGGTCAAGGTTTCGCCAAGCTGCACGCGGCCGGAATCAAAGTCGAAGTCGGCACATTCGAGGCGGATGCAAAAAAACTGAATGAAAGTTTTGCCAAATACATCCGCCAAGGCAAGCCGCTGGTCACGCTGAAATCGGCCATGACTCTCGATGGAAAAATTGCCGACGCCACGAAACCTGGCACCGAGCCTGGGTCGGCGACACCAGCGTCGGAGGGCGCGCGCAGCGGATACCACTGGATTACAGGCGAGGCAGCGCGCGCACATGTGCAGCAACTCCGCCATCAGCACGACGCCATCCTGGCCGGAGTCGGAACAGTCATGGCGGACGATCCCCTGCTCACCGATCGCAGCGGCCGGCCGCGCCGCCGCAAACTGCTGCGCGTGATTCTGGATTCCTACCTTCGCATCCCACTGGCGTCGCGTGTGATTCTGACCGCCGAAAACGACGTAATGGTCCTCTGTTCAACCGCCGACGAACCGGCCAGGCGAGCGCTCGAAGCGAAAGGTATTCGGGTCCAACAAATCTCAGCGTCCGCCGATGGGCGCCCCGATTTCGCGGCGATTACCAAAAGCCTGGGCGAACTGGAAATCACCAGCTTGCTGATCGAAGGTGGAGCGCTCGTCAACGGAGCGGCTCTCGCATCCGGCGAAGTCGATAAAATATTTCTTTATTACGCGCCGAAGATTTTTGGCGAGGGAGCAGTTCCCTTTCTAGCCGGCGAGAGTCTGCATGGCAGGTCGCAATGCGTACAGCGTTTCGAACTGCACCGCTTCGGCGAAGACTTCGCGGTAGAAGGCTACCTCCGCGATCCATATGCGGGATGAGATTAAAGAAAGCTGAGGTCCTATCTTAATGTTTACCGGAATCGTAGAAGAAGTAGGCAAGATCGTAAAAATCGAGCAGCGCGGCGAGAACCGCCGTATCACCATCGCGGCCGCGAATACCCCGAAAGAACTGGGAACAGGCCACAGCGTTGCGGTCAGCGGAGTTTGTCTGACCGCGCTCGACATCAAACCAAATTCCTTCTGTGCCGACCTGGCTCCCGAAACCTGGGTGCGCACTTCGTTTTCCCGCATCCATGAGGGCGCGCTGGTCAACCTCGAACTGCCGATGAAGGCCGATGGCCGGTTCGGCGGCCACATCGTTCAAGGACACGTCGACGGCGTCGGGAAGCTGATCGAGTTCGAGCGCATCCTCGACTCGGACGGCCGGGATTCCGAAAACTGGTGGCTGCACATTGAAATCCCCGCCGAGATCGAAAAGTACACGGTCTACAAGGGATCAATCTCAATCGAAGGTATCAGCCTCACCGTCGCGAAACTCGAAGGCAATCGCTGCACCATAGCAATCATCCCGCACACGGTCGAGCTGACCAACCTCGGCTCGCTAAAGCCGGGAGACCCCGTGAATCTGGAAGCCGACGTGATCGCCAAGTACGTCGAGAAGATGATGAAGGCCGAGCCCGCGCAAAGTTCGCTAACTGTCGAAGAGCTCGTGCAGCAAGGGTTTTAGGGCAGTGGCCAGTGGGCAGTAAACACTTGGAGCCCCGATAAAAAGTCGCCGTTCACTGGCCACTGACCACCGGCCACTGACCCTACGCTTCCAGCTTCAACTCATCCAGTTCCAGAAATTCATGAATGATAGGCTCGTTCGATTTCTCCATATCCTTGTACGGACCAAAGAAAATCGCGCGCCCTTCGTGCAGAAAGACGAGCCGGTCAGCCAGCTTCTTGGCCAGGCGCATATCGTGCGTCACGACCACCGACGTCAGATGCAACTGCAGTTTGAGCCGGGCGATGAGGTCGCCCAGCAGATTCCCCATCATCGGATCGACCATGGTAGTCGGCTCGTCGTAAAGCACGCACTCGGGCTGGGCGGCGAGCGCTCGCGCGATGGCGACGGATCGCTTCATTCCCGTCGAAAGGTCCGAAGGCAGCAGGTCGCGCATCTCCTTGACGCCGACCATCTCAAGCAGCCCATCGACAACCTGAAGAATCTGATCCTCCGACAGCTCCCTTTTTTCGCGCAATGGAAAAGCGACGTTCTCACCCACCGACAAGGAATCGAAGAGCGCTCCGTTCTGAAAGACCATCGTGACTTTCTTCCGGATCTCTTCCAGTTGCACCTCGTTGTAATCGGTGATGTCCTGCGCGGCCACAATGACGCGGCCTGAATCCGGCTTCAGAAAGCCCATGATGTTGTGGAGCGACACCGATTTCCCCACGCCGCTGCGGCCAAGAATGCAGACCATCTCCCCCGGCAAAACGTCGAAGCTGACGTTCTTGAGGATGACGCGATCTCCAAACGCCTTGGAGACGTCCTTGAACTCGATATAGGGAGACAGTGTGTCAGCGGCAGCCATGGCTATCCAGCATCGCACGAGAAGCCACGCCGCTCAAGCGCTACGCAACGAGACGTAGCGGACCAGGCCCCGAACAGCCGGCAAACCGCCCAGTAACAGCCGATTTCTGGGTTCGAAGTGTAATCGGGGTTTTTCGCCACCAACCGTCTTACAGTGGCTGCTACTTGCTGCTTGCCCGCATCGTCTTGAACCAGCTGCGGAAAAGCCTACCGGCGCGAATCCCACCCCACACCCAAGTTCCGAGTACAACAAAAACGCTCAGTATCCAAAGTGGCTTGATAAGAATTGACGCTAGATGCTGGGGAAAAAGGAATATAAATAAGGTTCCCACCAATAAGAAACCCCAGCCACTGACCAGAGTCCACGAAAACCACCCCTTCGGAGTCTTAATGATTTTCATCGCGGCATTCCAGTCTACGAATGAAATCGGATTTTTCGCCAACAGAGTGCAAAAACGCGCCAAACGTCCGAGACTCTACTGCGCATTGCCTGCGAAACCTCGCCTCAACGTTTAGGGAGTGTCAGTACAAATGTCCAGAATGCTTCGTCTTTCTTCAACTTAAGAATGGAGTCGTCCTTAGTTGGATCCGGCATTGATTCTCCCTTCAGGACATTTGCTCGGCGGTCAAAGGCCTGCTGCAAATGCAGCTTTGCATCGGTTGTGTTTCCCTGATCCGCGTCCGCGCAAGCCAGGTTGTAGTAGTTGAGTGGGTAGTCGGGGTCAGTGGCGATCGCGTTCTCGGCGACGGCGCGACTGTCCTTGAGATCTCCGCTCATGCCCAACGACATCACCAGCTGATCCGTTGTAACGCGACGAGCGATGATAGAGCTGGCGTCATCGGGCATCGCATCCAGTGAAGCTTTGTAGTAGGACGCTGCCAGACCGGGCGACTCCTTGAAAAGCACCGACGCCAACCTGAAGTAGTCAACTGCGTTCGGTTGATAGTTTAAATCGGGATGGAAGTCAGTCAGTACGGCTTTCATCCTGTCGTCTTCGGCGGGAGTTTCGGCCACACTCGAAATATGTATTTCGGCACAGGTCTTGGCATTCCCCGCGAAGCCGAACAGGTTGTGCGAATGATGGCCACTGGCCGGGGACATGTCGAGTAGATAAGACGTCGTAGCAAGGGTTTCGCCGGCTAACGTCTTCGCCTCGCCATCAACGCGTTTAGAGATCAGCTTCGCATCGTGTTCGAGGATCGGATTGATGGCATCGTCGCGACACCCTTGGGCAGAGGGCTTGCCGGATAGGTTTTCAAAGACAATGAACGATACTGTCAGGCCAGTGTCGCCTTTAGTGAACTGTGCTACCGGACGCGTCACGTTGTCGTACACAGTGAGCATCTGAGGCTTCCAGGCCGGCCCAGCAGGTAGCGCAATCGCGCCAGTTCCAAACCACGTCACCAGCATCAGTGGTTTACTTGCGGCCTGCTGACCAAAAGCGTTGCTGTCGTTGGTCTGACAGGAAAACGCGAGGCAAACGAGAGCGGCAATGCGAAAGGAGAAAATGCGCATGGTCGATATCCGATATTGCGAGAGCACTGCTTGAAATCTTATTTTTAACTCGAAACCGCCCGAATTATACCGCTGGCGGACTGTTTCGCAATATTTGAGCCGCCTGCACATCGAAGAGCGGAGGCGATTTCGGGCGAATGTTGCCGTCAGTTGATTTAATCAGCGTTTTCACTCAGAACCAGGCCAATAAGTGCCACAGCAATTCTTTCGCAAACATCCCAGAAGCAGGATGATCTACCTAGCCGCCTTTCGTAGAATCTGGCAAGAACTTCATCGAAATAGGCAAGAGGTCGAACGCCCATGAGACTATGCTTACTCTTGTTGGCGCCATAAAGGCGGACGGAATTTCGCAGTATTAGGAGCAACAATGCAGAAGCGCAAACTTGGAAAAAGCAACTTGGAAGTGTCCGCCATCGGTCTTGGCTGCATGGGAATGAGCTTTTCCTACGGCCCGGCCAAAGATAAGCAGGAGATGATCTCTCTGCTCCACGCCGCCGTGGAACGTGGCATAACCTTCTTCGATACGGCTGAGGTCTATGGTCCGTTCACCAACGAGGAACTCGTCGGCGAAGGTCTTGCTCCGTTCCGTGGCAAAGTGGCGATCGCCACCAAGTTCGGGTTCGATCTGAGTGGCAGCGACAATCGGCCGGGAGCGGCAGGCGTGAATAGCCGGCCCGAGCACATCAAGCAGGCCGTCGCGGGGTCGCTCAAGCGGTTGAAGGTCGATGCCATTGATCTGTTGTATCAGCACCGTGTCGATCCGAACGTGCCCATCGAAGACGTGGCGGGCACGGTGAAGGAACTGATCCAGCAAGGCAAGGTCAAGCACTTTGGCCTGTCGGAAGCGGGTGTGCAGACAATCCGGCGTGCCCACGCGGTCCAGCCGGTCACCGCGCTCCAGAATGAGTACTCGCTGTGGTGGCGCAAACCTGAGGCCGAGGTGATCCCGACCCTCGAGGAACTCGGCATCAGCCTGGTGCCGTATAGTCCGCTGGGGAAGGGCTTCCTGACGGGCAAGATTGACGAAAACGCGAAATTCGACAGCACCGATTTCCGCAGCAAGCTGCCTCGGTTTACACCGGAGGCTCTCAAGGCGAACCAGGCACTCATCGACCTGCTCGAAGGGATTGCGAAGCGCAAGAAGGCGACTCCCGCCCAGATCGCGCTCGCCTGGCTGCTCGCCCAGAAGCCATGGATTGTCCCCATCCCAGGCACAACCAAGCTCCCGCGCCTCGACGAGAACATCGGAGCCCTTGCCATCGAATTGACAGCCGACGATCTCCGCGAGATCGAAAGCGCATCCTCAAAGATCAAGGTGGAAGGGGCGCGATACCCGGAGGCCATTGAGAAGATGACCGGCCTCTAAGCAGAACCTGGAGCGCGAGTGACGAGGAGCCGCACATGAAGAAACGTGCCATTGCTGGGCGTACTGTCGTTGTTTATCGGTATGACCACAATGATACGGTCCAGCGGCCAGATTCTCAAATGAGCAATCGCTGAGCGGCAGCTCATGTAGAATTCGTTTGCAATTTTCGCATCAACAAACAGGGTGGATATGCCGGACGCACCAGACCAACGCCTGCTTGCGGTTCTGCTGGACTCTTGGGACCGAAACAACACCATACTGCTCAACCTTCTCCGCGCCCTCCCCGAGGGCGGGTTAGAGGCCAGGGCAACGGAGGGAAGCCTCTCCGTAGCGGAGCTGTTCGCACACATCCACTATGTGCGACTGGTGTTCGTCTTGGAGGACGCCCCCGAGTTTGCCAAGAAGGTGCCCGAGAAAGAATCGATGGTCGAGCATGACCGCGGTCGCATCGCACAGCTATTGAACGACAGTGCGAAAGTCGTGCGGGACGCGGTAAAGGGCAGAGTGGAGACAGCCCGCGACATGGACCTTCACTACGACCACCCGATCCTTCTGCTTCAGCACATGATCTGGCACGAGGGCTACCATCACGGTCAAATCAAGCTGGCGCTTAAGCTGATAGGCCGCCCGCTGGACGATAAGGGAATTGGTCCAGTCACCTGGCGCGTCTGGATGAACAAGACATCGAAATGAACGAACCCCCGATCAACCAGGAGGGTCCAAAGATGGACATCAAGAGAACTGGCACGCAACCTTCCGTCAAAGGTCCGGCAGAATGGTTCACAGGAACAGTCCGAATCGATCCGCTATTTCAGGCGCCCGACCCGGCACTGGTCCAAGGCGCGAACGTAACCTTCGAGCCGGGCGCGCGGACCGCATGGCACACGCATCCGCTCGGCCAGACTCTCATCGTCACGGCCGGTTGCGGCCGCGTGCAACGCTGGGGCGGTCCAATCGAGGAGATTCATCCGGGCGATGTGGTCTGGATCCCTCCAGCTGAGAAGCACTGGCATGGAGCTGCGCCAACCACAGCTATGACCCACATCGCTATCCAGGAAAAGAAGGACGGCAAGGTGGTCGATTGGATGGAACACGTCACCGACGAACAATATCGGGCTTCTTAGATAATCGGGTGCCCCACCCTTCCCGCGTCTTCTGCGGGAGGGTGGGGGTTTTGACTTCCCGACGTAGGACAAAGCCAGAAAGAAGTCACCCCACCCAATCGCAAGTGCACGACAAGTGGTGGAGCAGCCCTGAAGGAAGGAAGGAGCGCACATGCCGACGCAAAACAATTCTCTAAAAGACCGCCTCTCCCGATCTAGCGAAATCACGATTACCGTAACCGGCAGAAAATCAGGACGCACCATCTCACGCCCAATCTGGTTCGTGTGGGATGACGGAAAGCTCTACCTTCTGCCGGTGAAGGGATCGGACACACAGTGGTACAAGAACGTGCTCAAGAACCCGTCGCTTCAGGTCGAGGCCGGAGGCACCGCGGCCGAAGCGAAGGCCATTCCTCTCACCGACGCCGCGCAAGTGAAGTCCGTGGTCGAGAAATTCCGCGCCAAGTACGGGCCCGGCGACGTGAAGAAGTACTATTCGAAGTTGGACGTTGCCGTACTAGCGAAGATGCCATGAGCGCCATCACGATCTCAAAAGAGGTATTCTCGAAGCCGTGAAAACCAAGGGCAAAACGGCGTTATCGGGGCAGGCGGGCAAGCTCGCGAAACCAAACAAGCCCGCCACGGCCAAACTAGCCCGCTTGATCGCCGCCTACGCTCCTCACGACGATAGTTTTGAACTTCCCATTCCCGGCGTGCATGCCAGCCGCTTTTCACGAGTCAACACCGAATGTTTTCATTCCGTTCGGGTGCCCTCGCTGTGTATCGTCGCCCAGGGAGCGAAGACCGTCATCGTGGGGCAGGAGGTCTACGAGTACGATGCCTCGCGCATGATCGTATTCTCCGTCGCGCTGCCCGTAGCTTCCCAGATCACGCAGGCCAGCCACTCCGAACCTTACCTGGCTCTAAAGCTGGATATCGACTCCCGCAAAATCGCCGACCTGGTTTTGAAGGTGTATCCGCACGGCCTGCCGCCCGTGCAGGAGCGCCGCGCCGTCTACATCGCTCCCGCAGACGCGACCATTGTCAACGCCGCGACGAGGTTAATGGAATGTCTAGCCCAGCCCGGAGACGCCGACCTGCTCGCCCCGCTCGTGATCGATGAGATTCTGATCCGGCTCCTGCGCAGCCCCATCGGCGTTCGCGTCGCGCAGATGGGATTCGCGGAATCCGGCGTCCACCGCGTTGCCAAGGCCATTTCCTGGCTGCGCGCCAACTTCCATCAGCCCATGAAGGTCGAAGACCTGGCCGGACTGGTGCACATGAGTGTTTCGTCCTTCCACGAGCACTTCAAGTCCGTAACTTCGATGAGCCCGCTGCACTATCAAAAGGTACTACGACTCCAGGAAGCAAGGCGTCTCATGCTGTCGACCATCATGGACGCCGGCACCGCCAGCCAGCGCGTAGGCTATCTAAGCGCCTCCCAATTCAGCCGGGAATACAGCCGCTTCTTCGGCAGCGCGCCCACCAAGGACATCACCCGATTGCGTCAAGAGAGCGGAGTTTGGGCCTGAGCTCGGGAGTTAATCAGGCGTTGGCATTCGCTGAGAATCGGCCGTGCGCGGTCAATCAGTGCTATGGCGATTTTGCGCCAATTGAAAGTCCTGCCTTGGTCTGCTGCCCTCGGTCGTTACCGCACATCACGATGTGATTTTTCGCACTGAAAACCACGCTCATTTGTGTTTTCATCGCAGTGTCTCGCCTCCCCGAAGAGCAGTTCCCGCCCGTTGAGACGCACACCCCCTGAGGCGACAGCACACTGACGGCAACTCTCAAGCATTGGGGTTGGCCTTTTGTCCAGAGGGCAAGCAGCCGATCGAAAGCGGTAATCGGAAAAACTGTGTTTGCGGAGGAGGAATGATGAAAACGACATCTTTACTGGCGGTGGTGCTGCTATTGTCGTTCGGCTCTGCATTGGTAGCCCTGGCGCAGACTCCTTTGGCCTCGTCACCGAAGTGCGTCGTTCCTCCAAACGGCTTGATCAGCTGGTGGACGGGTGATGTCGATGAAACCGACCTCTATGGCGTCAACAATCCCTCCGCGGTCAATGCCGTCACCCTTGTGCTTGGTGAGGTATTGGACGGCTTCACTTTTGGGGGAGGCGGCTACATCGATATCCCGGCATCAACTTCTCTGGCAAACAAGAAATTCACCTGGGCGGCATGGGCCGAACCCGACGGTCCGGGCCCCAATAACGACGAGTGGGGCAGTGTCATCATCGACCAACCCATCAACGATGTTGACGTGTCAGTAGAGCTGGAATGGCGGGCAAACCCCGACTATCGCTTCCGCCTTAATTTTGGTGACGAGAGCGAAACCATCATCTCCAACGACACCTTTCCACCCGGCATGTTCTATTTTGTTGCTGGCACATATGATGGCGCTACGTTCCGTCTCTACGTAAACGGAGTGCTTGAAGGGTCCTATGCGGAAAAGAAGACGATTGGCTATTCAGCCAATACATGGGAAATTGGTTCCACGGACGCCGCTATCCGAGGCACGGGATATCCCCGAACTTGGAACGGTGTGATCGACGAAGTGCAAGCGTTCAATACCGACATTCCCGCTGCCAAAATATTGGCGATCTACAGGGCGGGACACGCCGGTATGTGTAAAGCTCCCGTTGTCGTGACCCCAGCTAGTGAGACTTTTGCTTCCCGGACGGTAGACACGACTAGCCCAGCTAAGACAGTTATGATCTTGAACAACCGGGACGTAACCCTGACGATCGATCCTTTCACGTTCGGCGGAGCGGACCCGTTAGACTTTGATGATCCGTCAACGACTTGTGGAGGCACGCTGGCGGCCCGAAAAACTTGCAAGGTCAGCATTACTTTCACGCCCACTGAGACGGGAAAGCGTTCCGCCATTCTCGACGTGAATGACAGTACCGCAGGAAGCCAGCAGACGGTCAACCTGTCAGGAACCGGCAAATAGTCAAGTCCGGGCCGATCTCAACTGTCGGGAACAGGCCGTCAGCGCTCACGACGACGAGAGGCTCGTCTGGCTTCTGCTTGTGTCCAAGGCAAAGCCGGTGACTTCCCATTACCTGTCTAAGAGGGACAGCCGAATTCCCGCCCTTCAGCCGCCAGCCGGTCCTGCGGCGTATTGACGTTGAAGAAGATCTTCTCCGAAAAGCCCGCTGCCGTCAGTTCGTTTTCTTCAATCACTCGCACGGACAAGCCGGCGAACGCGGCATCGATCTTATACTTCCCTGCCCGCAGAGCCTGCTCGGCGACCGCCAGGAACTCGCGTCGATAAACCGCGCACAGCGGCTGTAGCCCTCTACGAGTCCGCGGCACGGTAACGGTCGCGCCGCTCTCGACCGCCGTCGCGAAGAGAAACGCCAGAAGCTCCCCGGAAACAAAGGGCATGTCCACGGCCAGCATCAGGTTCAGTTCGGCAGTAGAATTCGCCAGCGCGGCGTGAATCCCTCCGAGTGGGCCGCAGCCGGGGAAAACATCGGCGACAACGGTTCCCCGTTGCCCAGAAACGTGTTTTGCAAACTTGGCGGGATCGCCCACGATAGTCACGTCGTCGCAGACCTCCGCCATCACGCCGAGCGCCCGATCAAGCAGTGTTTGGCCGTCAAACTCCAGAAAAGCCTTGTCTGTATTGGGGCCCATGCGGGAGCTCTTGCCTCCAGCCAGGACGAAACCCATGCGCGACCGTCGATTCCCTGCCATATGGAAAAGCATAAGTCATGGGCCACAATACCCGAAAGTAACCTATCCAGAACCGCGCAAGCGTCGGAAGATGGAAGAGTCCGATCAGTACAGGAGCTTTACCCGTCATCATGCCGCAAAAACTCATGGACGTTCTCATGCTGGGACGCTGTTCGCACGAGTTTTCCTGGCCCCGCCGCTCCGCCAATGGAGAGTATTACCAGGTCTGCCTGCTCTGCGCGACCGCTTATCAATACGACTGGAAGACGATGCGCCGCGGAAGCCGGGTCGACGACCCCGTCGCCGAGACCACGACCGTCCGGCGCCGCTCCGGTCAAAAGCAACCCACCTGGATGCCCCGGGCGCGCCGCCTGCGGTCGAGAATTCCAGTCCGGTACCGCGGGAAAAGCCTGAGCACATGGTACGAGGGCGTAATCCAGAACATCAGCCAGTCCGGCGTGCTGTTCAACGGCCCACAGCAACTGCCGGCCAATGCGCTGGTGGAAATGATCTTCGAGATGCCCGAGGAAATTTCGGGACAAAAGAATAGCAACGTTCTATGCCAGGGCCGGTTGATTCGCGTCAAAGACGCGGTCGACAATGTCGAAGACGCCTTCGGTCTGGCAGCGTCCATCCTCGACTATAAGTTTCTCCACAAGGACTGACCTGCGGAACGGTCAGGAGCTGACCATCTTCTCCAGCGCGGTCCGGTTGCGGATGATCAGGGTCGCGCCCTTCAACTGCAAAATCTGTTTCTTCTTGAATTGCGAAAACAAGCGGCTGACCGTCTCCCGCGTTGTCCCAATGATCTCCGCAATCTCCTCGTGCGTTAGCGTCAGTTTCACCTGCAGAGGCGTGCCATTCTCGGCATCATTGCACCAGCCCAGCAGCAATTTAGCGAATCTTTCCGCGGGAGAACTACTCAGTCCCAGGGTGCGAATGCCTTCATAAGCGGTGTAGTAATTGCGGCTCAGTTGCTCCGCCACCCGCACCGCCACTTCGCCATATTCCCGCATGAAGTGCAGCAAGGCATCCCGGGTAATGAAGTTTGCCTGGCCCGGTTCGATCATCTCGGCGGTCACTTCGTAGGGCCGGTTGGAGATCGTGGCGCTGAGCCCGAGTACGTCCCCGGCGCCGGAAATCTTGGTGATGACGGTCTTGCCCTCCGACGACGACGTGGAAAGCTTCGCTTTCCCCGTGCACAACATAAACACACCCCGCGGTTGTTGTCCTTCGATGAACAGCATCGCGGATTTCGGGTAAATGGCGGTGGACCGGATCTCATTTAACCGCTGCACGGCCGCCACTGGGAGGTTGCAGAATAGGTGCTCTTCCCGCATCGGGCAGGTTAAGCAGTTGTCGAGGATGTTCAGCCCGTAGGGAGCGCGCATTCAGCCAGCTATCCGCAAAAATTGTATCACCGATTTGCTTCGTGATCATGATCACAAAACTTTGTGACCCCACGCATGGTTTCTGCATGCCGATGCGGAGAGAATCATTTCGCAGGGCAGTTTGGAAGCTGTGCCGATGGAGGTTTCCATGTGCACCGCAACCGAAGTCCGCGAATCGGCCCACGTCGTGCTCTGCGTCGCCATACTGTCCTTCGTTGTTCAAGTGCTTGTGGTTGGGAGTTTGCCCATCGTGCCGTTCATGTTCAGCGACGTTTTGCCGTCGGGGCAATTGCTGGCTGCCGCCAGCGGCAATCGAAGCCGTCAAACGGAGGCGCTACCGTCACTTCTTGCTGCATGGTAAAGCAGTGAAAGTGGAAACCACGATTACCGTGAATTTCGGACTTTTCCAATGAGGCTTGATAACCGCTTAACAGAATGCGGGGATAAGGAAGGTAACCACACCATGGGAGAAGTACACCGATTTCGGGTAGTTGCCTGGTGGGCCTCTGGCCGAACCGGCATCGCCAAATCCAGCTCCGCGCCGAATGCCATCCATTTCGCCGCGCCGCCCGCCTTTGGCGGTATGGAGGGCCGCTGGACTGCGGAAGACTTGCTGCTCTGTGCCGTCGCCAGTTGCTATACCACCACGTTCCAGGCAGTCGCGGAAAATTCGAAGTTTGAATACACCGACTTGCAGGTGGAAGTCGAAGGCGTCATCCTGCGGACCGAATCAGGCTACAACTTCACCGAAGTGATCATTCGCGTGACCGTGATGGTCGCGCACGAGGAGGTGCGGGCACGAGCTCTCAAGCTCCTGCACAAAGCCAAGGATTTATGCCTGGTTTCTCGCGCCCTCTCGGTCGAACAAAAATTTGAGCCCCATGTGCACGTGGGTGAAGCGCGAACCGAAACCAACCAGCCTTTGTCGATTCCCGACATGTAAGGAGGTTGCGTATGAGAGAAAGAAGCGCAGTAGAAAGAACATCCGCTCCGGCGGTTGTCCGGCTTCTTCCCGACGATCGCTTCTGGCAGAGAATCGCCGACCTTCGCCAACTGATTGCGCGACGAGCCTACGAGTTGTTCGCCGAAGGCGGAGCGATCCATGGTCATGACCTCGAGCATTGGCTGCAAGCCGAAGCCCAACTGCTAATGCCCGCTCCGGTGGAGATTCTCGACGCCCCGGAAGCAATCACGGTCAAGTGCGCACTGCCCGGCTTCAGTGCCAGCAACATCGAGATTCACGTCGAACCGCAACATCTTTTTATCAGCGGACAACAAGCCGAAGAATCAAAAGACAAGAAGCGGACCAGTATCCGCTCCGAACAGAGCTTGCAACGCGTCTTCCGCAGCTTGGACCTGCCGTCGCCCATCGATCCCGAGAAAGTCCGGGCAACGCTCCGCAACGGCGAGCTCAAAATCGAACTGCCGAAGGCGCAGCCAGAACTAAAGGCTGCCGCCGCTACGAGCGCCGCTGCCTGATTTTGGTGGTCTTGGAGAAGGTGACAGCCTCCAGGAAGCAGCCACCTTCTCCCACAGAACGCTCTTTGGGAGGTGCCTTATGCACGCAGTGGAAGCGGGTAAGCGGATCGCCCTCCAGCACGTCTTGTTTGCCACCGATTTTTCACCATCCTCTAACGCGGCGCTGCCCTATGCCTTGTCGGTCGCCCGCCGTTACGGGGCAACGCTCCATGCCGTCCATGTCAAACCCTCCAGGGCCGAGATGGTTTTTGTGTCTCCGGAAAGCCGGCCAGCCCTAGCCGCGGAAGAAGACCAGAGAATCCAAACCTATATCGACCAACTGGAGAACCAGTTTCAAGGACTCCCGCATGAAGTACTAACCCCGCAAGGCAAAGTCGCGGATGCGCTGGCCCGGATCATCGCAGAGCGCGGAATCGATCTGCTCGTCCTCGGCACAAGCGGCCGCTCCGGCGTTCGCAAATTATTTCTCGGCTCGGTCGCCGAGGAGATCTTTCGGCGCGCCGCTTGCCCCGTCCTGAGCGTGGGGCCACATATCTCCCGCAAAGCGGACGGCGAAATTCAATTCCAGCACATTCTGTTCGCCACCGATTTCAGCGAAGACTCCCTCGCCGCGTTGCCCTATGCCCTGTCTCTGGCCGAGGAGGATCAAGCCAAGCTGGCCTTGCTCCACGTAGTCGAGCAGCCGGCCGCGGGCATTCGCGACCTGGAGGAAGTCAAATCGTTCCTGATGCGAAGTCTCCAGAATCTTGTGCCGCCCGAAGCCGAAGCCTGGTGTCAAACCGATTGCTTGCTCGAGTTCGGCCAGCAATTCGCTCGGCCCGCGGATCGAATCCTCGAAGTCGCGGCCGAGCAAGCGGCAGATTTAATCGTTCTCGGCGTCCGTCCCGTCCGTGGCAAGCTGGGTATGACCACGCACCTGGCCAGCACCACGGCGCAGATCCTGACGCAGGCTGCCTGCCCCGTGCTTACCGTGCGCGGCGGACGCGCCAAGTGAGCCGGAAGATGTGAGCCGGAACATGTGAACCGAGGCCGAGGTCGCGACTCGAAGATTTAAGCAAGATCGTGGAGGCGCTCTATGAAAACTGTGGAAGCCGGTAAGCGAATCGCGATCAACAATGTGTTATTTGCCACGGACTTTTCCGCTCATTCCAACGCGGCGCTTCCCTATGCCTTGGCCATCACCCATCAGTTCGGGGCCAAGTTGTTCGGCGCTCACGTCCTTTCTTCCGACGATTACCTCTATGCCGCACCGGAAGCCTGGCCGGCACATATTCAGGCGGAAGAGCAACTGCAACAGGAAGCGCTAGCGCGTCTTGAGGAGCAGCTTCGCGGCGTCCCGCACCAGGCACTATCCGGAGTGGGCGACGTCTGGGACGTCCTCAGCCGCCTGATCGCCGAGCATGACATCGATCTGCTGGTGGTTGGCACTCACGGCCGCACTGGCGCGCGAAAGCTGCTCATGGGGTCCGTCGCCGAGAAGATCTTCCGGCAAGCTTCTTGCCCGGTTCTCACCGTCGGACCCAACGTCGTGCGCCCACAGAGCAGCGTGGCCGAGTTCAATCAGATTCTCTTTGCCACCGATTTCGGTGCGGAGTCCCGGGCAGCCGCTGCTTACGCCGTTGCCCTTGCGCACGAGCACCAGGCACGCTTGTCCCTGCTCCACGTGATCGCTCGGCCCGATGCCGGCCAGCCCCATGCGGGGAAACTTGCCGCGGCAGCCGCCGGCGAATCCACCGCGGACTCCGCCATGCACCGCCTGCAGGAATTAATCCCGCCGGATACGGAACTATGGTGTCATCCGCAGTACTTCGTGCAGTCCGGCCCTGCGGCGGAGCAGATTCTGCAATTCGCCCCGGCCCACGGAGCAGACTTGATGATTCTAGGTGTGCACCCGGCGCGTGCAGTCCTGAGCGCCGTTACTCACCTCGCTCACAGCACTGCCCAGCACATTGTGGCGCGGGCAGCGTGTCCCGTACTTACAGTGCGCGGTTGAACTACGTTGCGGCTCTTGAGTCTCCATGCCCCATAGAGACTTCACAATTCCATCCGATGGTCTATGCTAAAGCTACCGATAATCTTCGCACTGAAATCTTAGGGATGAGGATCTCTTATGAGTTCTACCGGCCCTGATCTCGTGGGAAAAACGCCACTGGCAGAAAAACCGACCCTCCCCAGGAGCTATGGCCTGGACGCAATGTTCTCTCCCGCGTCCGTGGCCGTCATTGGCGCGACCGGCCGCCCCGGCACCGTCGGCCGGAGCCTGTTTGAGAACCTGTTGCACCGCAACTTCCAGGGAAAGGTATACGCCGTCAACGCGAAGCATCCCGAGGTTCTGGGGATCAAAACCTATGGGAGCATTCGCGAAGTCCCAGGACCCGTCGATCTAGCAGTGCTGGCCACGCCGGCGGCATCGATCCCGCAACTCATTGGCGAGTGCGTGGACGCCCACGTCAAGTCCGCAGTAGTGATCTCGGCCGGATTCAGGGAGCGCGGCGAAACAGGCGCCGGACTCGAGCGACAGATTCAAGAGCAGATGCGGCGCAGTTCCATGCGCTTGATTGGCCCCAACTGCCTGGGCATTATGAACCCGACGACCGGCTTGAACGCCACCTTCGCCCAGAATCCTCCGCAGAAAGGTAGCGTCGCCTTCCTGAGCCAGAGCGGAGCCCTTTTGACCTCCATCCTCGACTGGAGCGAAAAAGAAAAAGTCGGATTCAGCGCCATCGTTTCCACCGGTTCGATGCTCGATGTTGGCTGGGGCGATTTGATCTACTACTTTGGCGACGACCCGTACACCAAGAGCATTCTGATCTATATGGAATCGGTGGGGGACGCGCGCTCGTTCCTCTCGGCGGCGCGCGAAGTCGCCCTCACCAAGCCGATCATCGCCATCAAAGCCGGCCGTTCGGCCGAGGCCTCGCGCGCGGCAGCTTCGCACACCGGCGCGATGACGGGCAGCGACGACGTGCTGGACGCGGCCTTCCGCCGTTCCGGCGTCTTGCGGGTACACAATATCGCCGACCTCTTCTATATGGCGGAAGTGCTCGGCCGCCAGCCCCGCCCGAAAGGTCCAAGGCTCACTATCCTGACCAACGCCGGCGGACCGGGAGTCCTGGCGACGGATTCGCTGGTCGCCAATGGTGGAGAACTAGCCGAGCTCTCCCCCGAAACCCTGCAGGTGCTGGATGAATTCCTCCCGCCCTACTGGAGCCATAACAATCCCATCGACGTTCTCGGCGATGCCGATTCCGAGTGTTACGCTCATGCCCTCGATGTCGTTTCCCGCGATCCCAACAGCGATGGCCTGCTGGTCATCCTGGCTCCCCAGGGCATGGCTGATCCGGCGCAAGTTGCCGAGCGCCTGAAGCCTTATGCGAAAAGCGGCAAGCCGTTGCTCGCCAGTTGGATGGGCGGACCAAGCGTGGCCGAGGGTGAGGCTGTCCTGAATGCAGCCGGCATTCCGACCTTCGCCTATCCCGATACCGCCGCCCGCGCCTTCACTTACATGTGGCGCTACACCTATAACTTGCGCGGACTCTACGAAACTCCCTCGCTGTCCGAACAATCTGAGATGGAGGGCACAGCCCGCAAACAGGCCGCGCAAATCATTCAGGATGCCCGCAGCCGAGGCCGCGTCCTCCTCACCGAGGTGGAAGCGAAACAAGTCTTATCCCTTTACGGAATTCCCACGGTAGAGACACGGGCCGCGGACAGCGAGGACCAAGCCGCCGCGCGTGCTTCCGAACTCGGCTTTCCCGTGGTGCTGAAGGTTCTCTCGAATACCATCTCGCATAAGACCGAGGTTGGCGGCGTCAAGCTGAATCTGCAGGATGAAGCGGCGGTCCGCTCCGCCTATCGTGCCATCAAGGCTTCGGTGGCGGAGAAAGCCGGTCCCGGCCAATTCTCCGGCGTCACCGTGCAGCCCATGGTCGAACACGATGGCTACGAATTGATCGTCGGCAGCAGCGTCGACCCGCAATTTGGACCCGTCATCCTGTTCGGCTCCGGCGGCCAACTGGTCGAGGTCTATGGCGACCACGCCCTGGCGCTGCCGCCGCTGAACACCACGCTGGCGCAAAGATTGATGGAGCAAACCCGAATGTTCGCCGCGCTTAAGGGAGTCCGCGGATGCAAGCCGGTGAACATGCCGGCGCTCGAAAGCCTGTTAGTCCGCTTCAGCCAGCTCGTGCTCGAACAGCGCTGGATCTCGGAAATTGACATCAATCCCCTGCTGGCTTCGTCCGACCGTCTGCTCGCCCTCGATGCCAGAATGGTCTTGCATGGCCCCGCCGTAACTCTTGACCAGTTGCCCAAGCCAGCCATCCGTCCCTATCCGCAGCGCTACGTTTCCACCTGGACCATGCGGAATGGAACCGAAGTCACCATCCGCCCAATCCGCGCCGAAGACGAACCCTTGCTGGTCAAGTTTCACGAAACGCTTTCCGACCGCAGCGTCTATCTGCGCTACTTCTCTTCCCTCAGCCTGACCCGGCGAGTGGCGCATGAGCGGCTCCTGCGCATCTGTTTCGTCGACTACGACCGCGAAATGGTGCTGGTCGCAGAGCAAACCGATTCTGAAACCGGCGAGCGCCGCATCATGGGCGTTGGACGCATGAACAAGCTCCACGCCAAGAACGAAGCCGAAGTCGCCGCCCTCGTTTCCGATCAATATCAACAGCAGGGCCTGGGACATGAATTGCTCCGCCGCATCGTCCAAGTCGCCCGCGATGAAAAAGTAGCCACCGTCTCGGCGGAAATGTTGCCCGACAACCTTGGAATGCAAGCCGTCTTTCGCCGCCTCGGTTTTCGCATCACCGCGGACGAAGATTTAACTTCGCTCCGCGCCGTCATGGAGCTCTGAGTACGCTTTGGCTTGGAACTGGCCTCATAATGATTTTGGGTAGGGCACGGCCTCAGAGGTTGCGGAAAAACTTTGATTGTGATTTTGTTTTGAAAGGGCGCAGCTTTAGCTCCGCCGTAAGCTCGCTTTTGGTCTTGCCTTAGCTTGCTTTTGGTCTTGCTTTTGGGTGGCGCAGCGGTTTACCGCTGCGATAACGGATTGTTTACAGGGCCGGCTTTAGCCGCTGGGGTGAGACTGCGGCGCAAGAAAACACTTTTTCCGCAGCCTCTTCAGCCGTGCCGTTGCAGACTGATACTGATAAAGACGAGGGCTTTAGCCCCTGAGGACCAGATAGCCCGCAGGGATACGCAGTGAGCCGTGAAATCCAGAACGTCGCCTTCGGCCCCGCTCCGGGCCCATACACCAAAATCAATTTATTTTCCCGTTGTGACGCAGATCACAGTACCGTGTGCGTTGCGTTCCCGACAATATCTCCTTGTTCCGTCATTCTTGCCATGACCGCTCCCACCACAACTGGGTCGCACAAATTCAGAAAGGGATTTTCATGAAGCGTAAGTTCAAGACCATGGACGGCAACGAAGCGGTAGCCTATGTCGCTTACCGCCTCAATGAAGTCATCGCCATCTATCCCATCACGCCATCGTCAAATATGGGCGAGTGGGCGGACCAGTGGTCGTCGGAAGGCGTCCCCAACATTTGGGGCACCGTTCCCCATGTGATTGAAATGCAAAGCGAAGGCGGCGCCGCCGGAGCGGTCCATGGCGCGCTGCAGACCGGAGCCCTGTCCACCACCTTCACCGCGTCGCAGGGCCTGCTGCTGATGATTCCCAACATGAACAAGATCGCCGGTGAGCTCACGCCGACGGCCTTTCACGTCAGCGCGCGCACGGTGGCGGCCCATGCGCTCTCGATTTTTGGCGATCACTCGGACGTCATGTTCTGCCGCACCACCGGCTTCGCCATGCTTTCGTCGAACTCGGTCCAGGAGGCCATGGACCTGGCGTTAATCGCTCATGCCGCCACGCTCGAAACCCGCATCCCGTTCCTGCATTTCTTCGATGGCTTCCGCACTTCGCATGAAGTCAACAAGATCGAGATGCTGACCGAAGACGACATGCACGCCCTCATCAATCTCGATCGCGTGGCCGAACATCGTCAGCGGGCGCTTTCTCCCGATCATCCCGTATTGCGAGGCACCGCGCAGAATCCCGATGTCTATTTCCAGGCCCGCGAAGCCGGCAATCCTTACTATGAGGCCTGCCCCGACAAAGTCCAGGCCGTCATGGACAAGTTTGCCCAGGTCGTGGGCCGTTCCTACCACCTGTTCGACTACGTCGGAGCGCCCGATGCCGAGCGCGTAATCGTCATGATGGGCTCAGGCGCCGAGACTGCGCACGAAACCGCCGATTATCTGAATCAATCCGGCGAAAAAGTCGGCCTGCTGAAAGTAAGGTTGTATCGGCCGTTTTCAGTCAAACGCTTCATCGAAGCGCTTCCAGCAACCGTAAAGAAGATCGCCGTCCTCGATCGCACCAAGGAAGCCGGCGCCGCCCGCGAGCCGCTCTATCTGGACGTAGTCAACGGCATTCATGAAGGCATCAAGCTCGGCTATGGAACGCTGAAGACCGCGCCCGACATCGTTGGCGGACGTTACGGCCTTTCCTCGAAAGAATTCACCCCCGCCATGGTCAAAGCCGTCTACGACAACATGGCGGCGCCGAGACCAAAAGACCACTTCACCGTCGGCATTCACGACGACGTCGGCCAGACCAGTCTCGATTACGATTCCGAGTTCTCCATCGAGCCCGCCAATGTTGTGCGCGCCATGTTCTACGGCCTGGGTGCCGATGGCACCGTCGGCGCGAATAAGAACTCGATCAAGATCATCGGCGAAAACACCGCCAACTACGGCCAGGGATACTTCGTCTACGACTCCAAAAAGTCGGGCGCGATGACCGTCTCGCACCTGCGCTTCGGGCCGCAGCCCATCCGCTCCAGCTACCTGATCTCCAAAGCCAATTTCGTGGCCTGCCATCAGTGGATTTTCCTCGAGCGCTACGACATGCTCAGCCCCCTGGTCCAGGGCGGCGTCTTC
>CAVZUP010000029.1:0-4651 GCA_963778255.1 uncultured Acidobacteriaceae bacterium | reverse complement strand
GCTGCGACCATAAAAACCTGTCGGCGGTTTTGAGGCGCAGATCCGAAAGTACCTTGTTGTTGGCCCGCCGCATCTCGCTATTGATCTTCACAAAACGCGCCACGGGATCGCCCGAGCCGTTCGGATCAAGCTCGTTGATCACCTTCTGCATGAACTGGTCGCTCACCTGCAAATCGTGGACGGTGTACTTTGGCTGCTCCCTCTTCGGGAACTGAAACACGATTGGGCTGGTCACGTCGTTCCCCGCGCCATTGGAGGCGTAAACCACCGGGACTGTGTTGGCTGGCATATTCCAGGCAAAGGCGAAGATCGAAAAGAAGCCAGGCTTGCCTCCGGGCATGGGCCAGGCACGAAATGTCTGTTCGCCCACGCGCACGCCCGCTTCCGTCCAACTGCCGGAGACCCCGAAGGTCGCGAGATCAGCCATGCCCAGATACAGGTAGTGCTGGTCGGAATCGACACTGACGCTAGGCGGCCGCGTCACCACCGTCACCTCGCGCTCCCAATGGGTTGTCTTCCGAAACAGACCGTTTGAGGTCGCCTCGAGGATGAATGTTGCCTTGCCATCTTTCAGTTGTGGCGTGGTGTTAACGCCGGTCGTGAAGTTCCACGTGCCGTCCGTCACGCGCGAAGGCGGGGTGAACTCCCAGACGCGATAGCGGGCGCCGTTCTGTTCGACAAAGGCCGCAAGGTGATGAACGCCACGCGGAGCGCTGGCATGGACCGTAATGGGAGTGGCTTGGCCGAGAGTGGTGACTGGCGATGCCGTATCCAAAACCGGCGCAGTTGATCGTATCTGAGGAAGCGCGATCGCCAACAAGATGGCTGCAACGCCGACGAGAACAAAGATTTTTCGCACAACTTATTGTAGCTCCCCATTCGATTCGGAGATCAGGGTTCGAACCAATTTGAGAACGGAAAAATTCGTGTCTACTTCGGTTGGTGGACCCGGTCAATCAGTGTAATCGGCAGCACGGCTGTGGTGGGGGCTTGGGGTCACACGGTTGGCTCGAATCAGTCTCAAGGAGCGGCATACGTGTTCGTGCAAAGCGGCGAAACGTGGAGTCAGCAGGCGGAGTTGACGGCGTCTGATGGGGCGGCAGATGACAACTTCGGCAGTTCCGTCGCGGTGAGCGGCAACACGGTCGTGGTAGGGGCCCCCTCTCACACGGTCGGCTCGAATACCCTGCAGGGAGCGGCGTACGTGTTCGTGCAAAGCGGCGAAACGTGGAGTCAGCAGGCGGAGCTGACCTCGTCCGACGGCGCGAAAAATGACGAATTCGGCGGGTCCGTCGCGGTAAGCGGTAGCCTGCTCGTGGTGGGGGCCCCGAATAAAACGGTCGGCTCCAATGCCTCGCAGGGGGAGGCGTACGTGTTCGTGCAGATTGGCGAAACGTGGAATCAGCAGGCGGAACTGACCGCATCCGACGGGACGGCTGGTGACGGATTCGGGTCCGTTGCGGCAAGCGAGGGCACGGTCGTGGTGGGGGCCCCCTATCACACCGTCGCTTCCAATTTCTGGCAAGGAGCGGCGTACGTGTTCGAGCAAAACGGCGCCACGTGGAGTCAGCAGGCGGAGCTGACCGCCTCGGATGGCGGGGCATATGACAATTTCGGCGGTGTCGCGGAAAGCGGCAGCACGGTCGTGGTGGGGGCCACGGGTCACACGGTCGGCTCGAATGCCTCGCAGGGAGCGGCGTACGTGTTTGTCGAAAGCGGCGCCACGTGGAGCCAGCAGGCGGAGCTGGCCGCCTCCGACGGCGCTGCCGGGGACCATTTCGGTCTCGTTGCGGTGAACGGCAGCATCGCCGTGGTCGGGGCTGGTGGGCACAAGGCGGGCTTGAATAAGGGGCAGGGAGCGGTGTACGTGTTTGCGCAAAACGGCAACACTTGGAGCCAGCAGACGGAGGTGACCGCCTCCGACGGCGCTGCCGGGGACCATTTCGGCGTTGTTGCGATCAGCGGCGGCACGATCATGGTGGGGACCCCTTTTGTAGAGGTCGGCTCGAATCCGAATCAGGGAGCGGCGTACGTGTTCGTGCCAGGGGCGAGGGCGCTTTCGTTTTCTTCTGCCTCGCTGAGTTTCGGCAATGAGGCGCTGGGCTCGAGCAGCGCGGTCAAGACAGTAACGCTCACCAACATTGGCACGGCCACACTGACCATCGGCAGCATCGGCGCCAGCGCCAACTTCGCCGTTTCCTCGACGAGTTGCGGAGCCACGCTGGCCGTGGACAAGACGTGCAAGGTGAAAGTTACTTTCACGCCCACGGCATTGGGAGCGCAGAGGGGAAGGATCACTGTTACCGACGATGCTCCCAACAGCCCGCAGCAGACATTGGCGCTGTTGGGCACGGGTATCGCGGATGCGACGTTGACTCCGTCCAGCGCTACATATACGGCGCAGAAGGTGGGCACGACCCACGCAGCGAAGAAGTTTACCTTGACCAACAATCAGACCGTGGCGATGACCAGCATCGCAATCTCGACCACGGGCGACTTTGCGGTGTCGGCGACGACTTGCGGAACGAGCCTGGTGGCTAAAGGCAAGTGCACGGTCAGCGTGACGTTTACACCGACGGCGACGGGAACGAGGACGGGGCAGTTGAGCGTGACTGACAGTGCGAGTAACAGCCCGCAGACGGCGAACCTGACCGGCACCGGGGATTAGATCTGTTTTCAAGCTGTGATTCCAGAGAATGGCCTACATGTCGCCGGAAGTGTACGGGCGAAAGAACTGGCACAAATGCCGTTCATGAGGGGGCGCATTTGGCTGCTGCCGGTGTGATCGGATCACCTGCCATTTGCCAACGATCGTCTTGAGTCGGAACAGTGAGCCGCTCGGCACGAATTTTTCTGCCTTCGTGTCCTGCGTGAGACAGTGTGTCCTGCCGCACACTCTATACGTCGGATGCTTCGCACGGAAACGCTTTGTTGGGCCACTAGCTGGTTTGGTCCGTCCCTTGCTTCTCAATTTGCAGGGCCGGGTCCACAGTTTATAGTTCACTTGCCCGGCCAGAGGAATCATGAAGCGGTCGTCCATTGTGACTGTGCGTGCAGTAGTCACGGCCAGCGTGGTTGCAGTTCTGGGTCTGGCCACGTTAGTGGTCTGGCGCAGTTCACAGGCAATTCGCTCCGCTTCAGAGAGTGTTCGCTCCGAACACGAGTTCCGGTTTGTCGCGCACCCGTTGCCGCAACTGGTCAATGCGGGCTTCGAAACGGTCAGCTCGCCCGCCGTCTTTCTTCAGGCCGCCCGCTTTGAGGATCACCTTTATATTGCTGGCCCTGCCGGACTGCTGGAGTACACGCCGGAAGGCGCTCTGCTTCACCAATATGCTGTTGGCCGTGAGCTGCCTGGTTCGCCATTGATCGCCCTCGCCACGGGCGTTCTCGCCGACGCGCACGAGCCTGAACTGGTCGTCGCTACCGCAAACGATGGTCTCCTCGCCTTCAACGGCCGCTCGTTCCGCCAGATCCTACCTGCTAGCACCGATGCCCGCGCTATCACCGCTATCTTGCCTGTTCCCTCCGGGCATCTTCTGTTTGGAACCAAGAAGCGCGGCGTGCTGGTCTACGACGGCAAGAAGATCAGGGTTCTCCATCCCACACTCGATGCCGTCTACGTAACTGCTCTGGCTGGGAATGAGTCGGACTTGTGGGTGGGGACGCTGAGCAGCGGCGTCCTGCATTTCCACGGCGGCGCTACGGAGGTCTTCTCCGAAGAGCAAGGGCTTCCCGATCCCCAAGTGCAGTCGCTGGCAATTTCGGGCGACACGACCTACGCCGGCACAGCCACTGGTGTCGCCGTATTTAACAACGGCCGGTTCTCTCGTGTGCTCGCGCCCGGAGTCATGGCCACCGCGTTAATCGCCACGCCCACCCAGCTTTACGTCGGGTCTGAGGATCAAGGCGTGATCGTGATTCCGCTCGAAGGCCGCCGGCCGAACCCAAATCAAGGCCCGGGTGCGGAATTGTCGGAAGTGCGCCAGCTTTTTGCGTCGGGCGATGCGGTGTTTGCCGTCGCCCGTAACGGACTTTATCGGATGAATCCCGGCGCCCTCGGATGGCAGCACGTTCTCGAAACGGGCTCTACGGTTCTCACTGACCGGAACATCTCTGCACTTGCCGCCGATTCCACCGGACGCCTCTGGGTCGGGTACTTCGACCGCGGTCTTGATCTTCTGCCCGCCGACGGCCGCGTCACCCATATAGAAGATGAGCACGTGTTCTGCGTGAACCGGATCCTCCCTGACGCGAAAACCGGCACTATTGATGTTGCCACCGCTAATGGCCTGGTTCGTTTCGACAATTCCGGAAGCGAGCAGCAGGTGTTGACGCGCGCTGACGGTCTGATTGCCGACCACGTCACTGACGTCGTCGCTTACCGCGACGGCCTCGCCCTGGCCACGCCCGCAGGCCTTACCTTCCTCGACGCCAGCGGAGCGCGCAGCATGTACGCGTTTCACGGATTGGTGAATAACCACGTGTACGCACTCGGCGTATCCGGCGACGAACTCATGGCTGGCACGCTCGGCGGCCTGTCAGTACTGAACAAAGGAGATATCACTGCCAACTACACCACCGCGTCGTCCAACCTGACGCACAACTGGATCACCGCCGTCGTTCCGGTCGGCGCCGAGTGGATGGTCGGTAC
>CAVZUP010000028.1:0-16216 GCA_963778255.1 uncultured Acidobacteriaceae bacterium | reverse complement strand
GTTTTGCCCTTGCCGCGCCTGACTCATTACGTATTGCTACTTGTCGGCTGGCACTGGTAGCGAAGCGCCACATTCATGAAGACGTTCCCGCTGGAGGTATTGAAGCCCAGCACCAAGGCTTCCGTATCTTCACTGCTCTTGCTGCCCCGTTCGGACGTGTGCAGGACCGGCGGGCGAACGTGGAAGTGGAATCCCTGGTCGTTGAGCGTGGTGACCGCGTTACCAATAATCTGGTTGGCCAGTTCGCAGACCGCCTCGCGCACCAGTTCTTCGTCGGTCTCCGCTACTGGGACGCCGGCTAGGCGGCTGGCAAGCTGTAAAGCCGTTCCCAGGTCCACATCGAAAATGATTCGCCCTTCGATTTCGCCGGTGAGGCAAACTTCGGCAGCGATTCCTTTGCGCCGGTATGCCTCCTCTTCCATGCTCAAGTTCTCGATGGAAACGGGCGACTCCAGCCCCTGCGCCAGGACGGCGTCGGCCGAGTTGATGAAAGGCTGAATCAAGTCCATCCGCATGACTAGGCTCCGGTCCCCGCGCCCAGGGCGGTGGTTCCTTCGTCACGCATCACGTACTTGATGACTTCATAAAGAACTTCTTCTTTCACCGGTTTCTGCACGAAGTGTCGCGCCCCCCGCTGCAGAGCGGCCACGATGTTTTCCTGGTAGCCGACCGACGAAACCATGACAATGCGCGCGCTGGGATGGTCGCGCACGATCTTCTCCGCCGCTTCAATCCCTTCCATTTGCGGCATGGTGATATCCATCAGAACGATGTCGGGAGTCAGCCGTGCATACTCGCTGATCGCCGACACTCCGTCGCCAGCCTCGCCGACCACCTGGCCGCCGAAGGTTTCCACCATACGGGCCAGGTTCTTGCGGGCGAACACGGAGTCGTCCACGATCAGATAACGTACCGGCTGTCCGTCTTCGCTCCGCTTTACGGGGGCAAACTTTTCCATGACACTCCTCCACATCTATCACTTAATCACGTCCCACGTTCTTCCGGGTAGATAACTCTAGTTACTTCCCCTGCTGGCTGCCCGTTGCATTCCGGCATGGTCTTCATGGCTGCGGCTGGGTTCGCATTGTGTCTGCAAAATGTTGGGCAGTTCCTGCAAATCCGCAATGCGCATGGCATAGCCGCGTTCAATCGCCGCCTTGGGCATGCCGAAAACCACGCATGTCTCCTGGCTCTGCGCCACCGTGAATCCCCCAGCCGCCCGGATTTCTCCCAGACCGAACGCCCCGTCTTCTCCCATGCCCGTCATCAGCACACCCATGGCTTGCGCGCCAAATTGCTCGGCGACGCTGTGGAACAACACGTCCGCCGAGGGACGATGTCCGTTCACCGGAGGCTCGTCCGCCAGCACAGCCACGTTGCCGAGCGGCAGTTTCTTTACTTTCATGTGCCGGTTCCCCGGAGAAATCAGCGCCCGTCCAGCGACCAGCAAGTCGCCTGATTGCGCTTCCTTCACCCGGATCGGGCAACAGCCATCCAGCCGCTTGGCAAACAGCTCCGTAAAGCCATCCGGCATATGTTGCACCACCAGGATGCTGCCGGAAAAGTCCTTAGGCAGATGCGAAAACACATATTGCAAAGCGTTCGGACCGCCGGTCGAGACGCCGATGGCAACAATGTGCGTCGGCGCGACCGGTTGCAGCTTGCTCGGCCGCCGGACTGGCGTTTCCCCCGGCAGGAACTGCGCTTGGATGCCAACGCTCTGCGCCGCGGCGTGGATCTTCGTGATCAACTCGCCGGCGATTTCGGGCATGCGCGCAAAAACATCCTCCGGCTTGGCCACGAAATCGAATGCGCCCAGCGCCAGCGCCTTGAGCGTGATCGACGCTCCCGCCGTGCTGTGCGAACTGACCACGATCACCGGCAGCCGCCACTGGTGCATGATTTTCTTCAACGTATCGATCCCGTTCAGACCGGGCATTTCAAGGTCGAGGGTCACGACATCCGGCAGCAGTTCCCCGATTTTTTTCAGCGCGAAATTGCCGTCCATCGCCGTGCCCACCACCTCGAGAGAATTATCCTCGGCAAGAATCCGGGGAATCAGCTTGCGCATCAGAGCTGAGTCGTCGACCACCAGGACCCGCAATGGCCTGTTCATGCTTGGCCTCCTGCCGCCCCGCGGACGATCTCCTCAAGACGCGAGGCCGCCGGCACCACCCGCGAGAGCAAACCCGCCATCGCCGGGCCGCTCGACGACACCCGTCCTCGCGTAAAGCGCTCCATCAGGGCGATCATGTTCAGAATCAGAACCACCCGGCCATCGCCCAGAATCGAAGCCCCGCTTACCAAATCGGTCGTGATCGATTGGCCGTCGAGAGCCTTGATGACCAGCTCTTCTTCGCCCTCCAGGCCGTCAACCACCACGCCGAATTTGCGTTCGCCGCTGTTGATTACCAGCACGAAGACCTTACGCCGCGTCGTCTCGGCGGGCGGCTTCGAGCCCAGGCGCAACAGGGGCAGCACGTCGTTGCGCAGTTGCAGCACTTCGTAGTGCTCCACTTGATGGATTTCTTCTTCCACAGCGCGCGCAATCTCGGTCACCGCGTTCAGCGGCAAGGCGTAAAGCCGCTGTTCCACTCGGAACATCAGCGCTCGTATAATAGCCAGCGTTAGCGGCAGACGCAGACGAAAGGTTGTTCCCCGTCCTGGTGTGGTTTCGATCTGGATCGTTCCCTTGAGCCGCTCCAGCACGCTCTGCACCACATCCAATCCCACGCCCCGCCCTGAAAGTTCGGTGATCTCCTCCGCGGTCGAGAAACCCGGTCGCAGGATCAACTCTAGTGCGTCTGCTTCGGTCAGCCGGGCTGCCTGCTCGGCATTCAGCAATCCTTGGGACAGCGCGCGTTGCCGCACCTTTCCCGCATCAATGCCGGCCCCGTCGTCGGTGACCTCGATCACCACTTGATTCCCCTGGTGGTACGCCGCCAGCCGCAACGTTCCTTGCGGACGCTTGCCGGCCCGGACCCGCTCCTCGGTGGTCTCAATGCCGTGGCCGACCGCATTGCGCACCAGGTGCGTCAGCGGCTCGGCAATCGCATCCAGGATGCTCTTGTCGAGATCGGTTTGTCCGCCCCGCACCACCAGTTCGACTTCCTTCCCGCACTGCCGCCCCACGTCCCGCACGATGCGCGGAAACCGGCGGAACAACTGATCGACCGGTACCATGCGAATCTTCATGACCGAATGCTGCAGGTCATTCAATACCCGCCCTTGAAAAGCCATGGCATCGGCGAATTTTCCCCGCAAGGTGTCTTTCGGGAAGCGCTGTCCAAATTCCAGCAGCGCCTGCTGCAACATCGATTTCGCCAGGATCATCTCGCCGACCAGATTGAGCACGCTGTCGATTCTCTCCGCATCCACGCGCAGCAGATTGTCTGGACCGCTCGGCACGGCGGGCACGGCAGCCGTCGGCGTCGGTTCGGCGGAGTTGCCGGCGGCGGTGTAGGCAGCGGCGGCAACGGTTGCAACCCCCGCGGCATCGGCCGCCAGAGCCGTTTGGTTCCTGCCTTCGGCACCGGCAGCGGATACCAGCGGGAGCGGCGCTGCCAGAGCCTCGATCAGCAGAGGCTCGACGCGGGCATTCTGCGTGATGGTTGGAATGCTGCACTTGGTCCGTATACGCTCCGCCGATTTTTCCGACGCGAGCGCCGCTTCGATGCATGTGATGGGGTCGCTACTGCCTTCGACTGGATAGAAAGCCAGGACCTCGCCCAGTTCGGCCAGCGCGATCTGGATCATCTGACGCCCGGCGATGGGCATGCCACACTGCCGATCCAGGTCCACCATCACGTGATGAACATGCTTGTCCTCCGCCAGAGCGTGGGCAATCGCCAGTTGCTCATATTCCGACCAGCGGCTCTTCTTCGCGGCGGCCTCTTTTTTCTCTGCCGGCACCGCGGCTGCCGTTGCCGGATGTGCCAGACGGGCAATATCCGCGCGCAAACTCTCGATGCTCGGGAGCTTCGTTCCCGTGCGATACGCTTCCAGCAAGGCCGAAAACACATCGGCCGCGCGCAACGCGATCTCGGGAACCAACGCTGCCGCCGCTGTGTTCCCGAGCGTCAGCACGTCCTCAAATTGGTGGCACAGTTCGCTGAGTTCCCGGAAGTTGCAGGCGGCCGCGTCTCCCTTCAGCGTATGCACTGTCCGCCGCAGGCTGCGGGCGGTCTCCGCGTCGCCCGGCGATTTTTCCAGCTGCATCGCCGCGTCGTTCAACTTCTGGACAAGTTCGCTCGCGCTTTCAAAAAACAACTGGCGCAGTTCGCTCATCCGGTCTTCGTTCGTACGGTCTTCGGGGGGAGCCGTCACGGGTTAACCTCGATCCGCTGATACGCCGTGCCGCTGTTGCGGTGCACCATCTGAAATTTGTCCGTCAGTCCCAGCAGGCTTTCCGCGTGACCGACAAAGAGGTAACCCTGGGGATTCAAACAGCGATAGAACTTTTCCACCAGCCGCTTTTGCTCCGCCTCGTCGAAATACATCATTACATTGCGGCAGAAAATAAAATCGTTGCGCTGCGGCAGATACTCGGTTTTCAGATTGTGAAAATCGAAGTGCACCAGTTCCTTGACGTTCTTTCTCACCGCGTAGCGGTCGCCCACCTTATCGAAATAGCGCATGCGGTAGCCATAATCGACCGACGTCATCTGGTGCTCGCTGTAGGAGCCCTGCTGCGCCGTCCGCAGCACCGAGTAGTTGATGTCGCTCGCCAGAATCTCCACCCGCCAGGGCGGTGGCACCAGCGGTTTGGGAAAGGGCGATTCGAAGGGCAGCGGATTGCGCAGCTGGTGGTAAGAGAGAGCGTCTGCCACCTGCATGGCCAGCGTGTAGGGTTCCTGTCCCGTGGAGCAGCCCGCGCTCCAGATTCTCAGGTTGTAGTCCCGGTGTTCCTGCTTGCGCCGCAGAACTTCGGTCATCGCGTCCTTCTGAAACAGGTCCAGTTGCGCCTTGTTGCGGAAGAAGCTGGTCTCGTTGACCGTAAGATTTTCCAGCAGACACGCCAGTTCCTGTTTTCCATGTTGGCTGATGAGCAGCCGATAGTAGCTGTAGAACGAATCCATCTGGCACTCTTTCAGCCGCCGCTGCAAACGGTCCTGGAGGAAGGGCGTGCGCCGGTCGTCGAAGTGCATGCCGCACTCCTGGTAGACGAGTGTCTGCAGGAGCTTCAATTCCGCGTCGGTGAGTAGGTGGGTTTCGCTCGTATTCATCTGAATTCGGTTCTGTTTGCTATTTTCCGGCCGAGGCGCTCTGGGCCGCGGCCTTCCCCGTGGGACTGCTGCCGGCCGCCGCCGCAGGTTTTACTGACGGCGCTTCGCGCACCGCCAACACCCGGCTGATATCCAGCAGAATGATCAGCCGTCCCTGGTACTTGCCCAGCCCCGTCACACAGTCCAGACCGCCTTCTTGCATCATGGCGGGTGCGGCCTCGATTTCGCTTTCGGGGATCTTCAAGACTTCCGACGCCGAATCCACGATCATCCCCACCAGCCTGCCCCCATGTTCCACAATCAGAATGCGGCTGCGCCGGTCGAGTCCGCTCGAGGACTTGCCGAAGCGCTTGCGCAGATCCACCACCGAGACGATCTTGCCCCGCAGGTTGATGACCCCTTCCAGATAATCGGGCGCGTCCGGCACCGCCGTAATCTCCGGCACCCGGACGATTTCATGCAAGGATGTGATGGGCACGCCATACGTCTCGCGGCCCACTCGAAAGCCCACCACGTGTGTTTCCCGGTTCATCATGTCGTTCCTTCAGCGCGATCCCGCCGACGCCGCCCGGCCTGCATTCCCTTGTCCCGGCTTGCCGTCGGTCGTTCTTTCGTTCGTTCTCTCGTTCGCCCGGCCGTTCATCGGGTCGTTGTTTTCGCCGTTGCTGCTGCCGTTTGCGCCGTCGCTTGACCGCAGCGCAAACCGGTCCATCGAATGCAGCAGACCGCGCGACATCTTGGACATCTGATCCGCGGAAGCGGCCAGTTCCGTGGAACCCGACGTCGAGGCTTGCACCAGTTCGCGCATGCGTTCCATGGCCTGCACCACCGCCTGTGCTCCGGATGCCTGCTCTTCCACCGCCGAGTTGATCTCGTGCGTGATTTCGTTCAGCCGCGTGGTGGCGCGCGCGATCTGCGCCGATCCGTGCGACTGCTCATTGGTGGCGGCCCCGATTTCCTGCGCGAATTTGTAGACCTCGGTCACCACGTTCGAAATTTTGCGCAGCGCCGCATTCAGTTCCTGTCCCAGATTCAGCCCTTCGTTCACGATCGTCGTGCTCTTTTCCATGTTGTCGACCGCTTTGCGGGCTTCCTTCTGGATGCTTTCGATCAGCTCGGAAATTTCTTTCGTCGATTGCGCCGATTTCTCCGCCAGCTTGCGGACTTCGTCGGCCACCACCGCGAAGCCCAGACCGTGCTCGCCCGCGCGCGCCGCTTCAATCGCCGCATTCAACGCCAGCAGGTTGGTCTGTTCCGCCAGATCGTCGATTACTTCGACGATCTTGCCGATGTTGTCCGCCCGCGTGCCCAGCGCATCGATGATCTCGCCCGAGGAGTGAATCGTGGTGTTGATCCGGTTCAGGCCGTCGGTCGCCTTTTCCATGGTGCCGATGCCGTTGTGTACCTCTTCCCGCGAACGGTTTGAGATATCCAGCAGCACCTTGGCCGTATCCGCCACCCTCTGGATCGAAGTCACCATCTGGTCGATCGATGCCGAAGTTTCGCTGACGCTCGATGCCTGTGTCTGCGTGCTCTTCACCATGTTCTGCACGTTCACGCTCATTTCGTGCATCGTGCTCGTTACTTCATCGATGGCCGATGAAGTCTGCAGGCTGTTCTTGGCCGATTCATCGGAGGCGCTCGCCACCTGGCCGGAGGCGCTCGCCACCTGCGATGCGGCTTCGCGCACATTGCGCACCAGTCCGCGCAGGCCTTCTACCATGCGCGTGAATGCGTTTGCCAGCGTGTCGTTGGCGGAGCGCGGATGCACCTCGACCGCCAGGTTGCCCCCGGCGATGGCCTCGGAAACCGCAGCCATTTCCTTCAGATATTTCACCATGGAGTCGAAAGTCCGGGCCAGTTGTCCGATTTCATCTTGGCCGTGAACGTCGATGGTGTGCTCCAGATCGCCCGACCGGCCAATCTGGTCGGCCACATGGATCAGCCGGCCAAGCGGACCCGTGATTCCGGAGGCCGTCCGGAACGCAATGATCACGCCTAGAATCAGAGCTGCCAACGAACTGAGCACCGCCGCCAGAATCGTCCATGTGGCCGCCGATTCATCGGAGTGGCGCCGCTCGTCCAGCAGTTTGTGATTCTCCCGGTCCACATCGTCCAGCACGTCGCTCGATCGCGATACCCAGGAGTTGGGATCCTTTTGCAGATAGAAAATCTGCAGTTCGGCCACTGTTGAATTGCCGCTGTCCACGGCCCGCCGTTTATCCACCAGCGGGTTGGCGAACTCGTTGCCCCAGGCCTGTTCCATCGCCTGCACTTTTTCCAGGCTGCTGCGCTGTTCGCTGGAATTCGCCAGGTCCTGGGCATGGTGCAGGGCGTCGCTCAACTGGTGTTCGCCGTCGCTCATCTTTTCGACATCGCGCGTGTCGCCGCTAAGCAGGTAGTTCTGCAGGTGCAGCCGGTTCTGCATCATCTGGAAGCGGACCAGCGAAGTCGCCTCTGTCATGTCGTTCGAACGCTGCGCGGCCGCTTTCGTCTCGTGCTCGCGTTGCACAGCGATCAGATTGATCGCCAGCAGTACCAGTACCGTTGCCAGGATGATGCCGAAATTCAGGTAAAGCTTCTTTCCAATATTCATACGCTAACCTTCCTCAACCACGACTTCGGTCTCGCCGCGCCCGCTCACTAGTTCGGATCAAAGCGGAATTCCAAAAGTCCCGTGGACTCCTCCGGACCGGCCTCGAAACGCCACTTCTTGACTGCGTCCAGAGCGGCGGTCGCCAGCAACGGATGCCCGCCAACCACCCGGGCGTCCTTGATCGACCCGTCCGGTGAAACTGTGACCAGGATCCTCACCGCTCCGCGGAGATTCATGTGCCTTGCCATTTCCGGATACAGTGGCGAAACCCTGCTCTTGACTTTTCGATGAACCTCTTCCTGTCCCCATGCCACAGCAGTGCTGGTCGCGGCCCATCCACTCACTAGTAACAGACCTACCGCCAACATTCGTTTCACCAAGACGCGTTACCTCCGCAGCCGTGACGTTGTCCCTATCTTCGTGCAGCGACCATCCCCGCACCTACCGAAAGTTCTTACCGTGCGTTACTTTCGTGATCGTTGCAAAGCAATGAAGAATCGATTCTTAGTCATCGCGCGATCCCGGTCATCGGCGATCAAAAAGTTCAAGAGCACTGGATTCATGTTTTCGATCACCGATCACCCGCCCCCGCCATTGCAAAATGAGACGCCAGTGTCATTTTGGGGACGTTTCACAAGTCGGCACCACCCCCCCGTATTCCCTTGACTCAATTTGAGAATCAAGCGTAGGTTTTAAAGGTAATTCAATTGTTTTCAACCGCTTAGCTAAGCGATGGGTGCGCACTGACTTCCCACACCGGAAATTCGGGTCCCGGCGACGCGTCTCAGTCTGAAGAGGCGTTCCAGAAACTTCTTCTGGAGCTCTCCCACGCCGCCTTTCAAAACACCGCCCCCGGCCCGCTCATCCGTTCTTTTTGCGCCCTTACGCGCGCCTATTTTCATTCCAGTGGCGCCTACTTTTGGAGTCTGTCCTCCGACGGCGAGCTCGTCGGAGCCGAGGCCGACGCCGTCGACGCCGAGTCTTTTCGCGGCCTCCGAAGCCGTCCGGGCGACGCCTCGATTGCCATGGATGCGGTGCAGAAGCATCGTCCGTTTTTCATCAATCACCTCGATGTCGCTCGTTATCCCTGGCTAGCCTCTTGTCACGCCCACGCCGCCCTGGCCTCTCCGCTCCTCATTTCAGGAGAGGTGGCTGGGGCCATCGTCTTCCTGCGGAGCGAGCCCCAGACCGGCTTTGACGACGACGCCGTGAGCAAAGTCACCATCCTCGCCGCCCAGCTCGGCACTGCCCTCGAAGCCCTCCGCCTCAACCAACTCTCCCGCGAGGAGCATCGCCGCGCCAGCATTCTGGTCGAGGTTGCCACCGCATTGCATGGCTTGCCCGACACCACCGCCGTGATGGAGAGCATCGCCGACCGCCTCCGCGCCCTGCTGCATTCGCCCGCCGTGCTCGTCTTTGTTGAACGAGAAAAGGTTCACCAAGAAAAGGTCCACCAAGAGAAGGTTCAACCGGAGAAACTGCTCCAGTTGCAGGCCGTATCGACCGAGGCGCCCAAACTCGCGCTCGCGATCCGCCAGCGTTTCCAGCAGAACGACCTGCGCTCTTCACTCGAGATCGCCACACGCGCCGTCGCCGCCGGCGAGCGCATAACCGTGAGCATCGATGGCGCCGCGCATTTCGGACCTGATTCGCCGCCCGGAGTTCTCCTCGCGGCACCCTTCCGCACCTCACGTTCGCACGGTGCGATCCTCGTCTATCCCCGTGCCGCCAACCCGTTTACCCCGGAGGATAAAGCCTTGGTTTCTGCTCTGGCCGGCTTTGGCGCGGTTGCGATCGCCAACGCCGAGTTGTACGGCATGGCGCGCGCTCAGGCACACGAATTGCACGAAATTCTCGAAATTTCTTTCGAACTCGGTTCCGCTGGGAAACTCGACGAATTCATGCAAACCTCGGCCGTCCGCGCCGCCAGTTTCCTCGGCTTCGAGCGCTGCTGCATCGGCCTCCTCGAAGGTGCCACATTCCACATTCGCTGGGGAGTGGAGAACGGCGTCGCCCGTCCCATCGATATCCCGCTCCAGGACAGCCCCGCCACGCTCGCGCTGCAACAAAAAAATGTGTTTACCACCGAGGACGGCGCCAAGACTCCGGGCGCGGATTTGGATTTCGTGAAGGCTTTCCACATCCGCCAGCTCCTCGCCGTTCCGCTGCTTGGTTCGAATGGCGATGTGCTCGGAATGTTTGGCGTGCTCGACCGCATCGAACCCGGGCCGATCAACGACGAAGACATCCGCCGTGCCCGCGCTTTGGCCGCGCAAATCGCCATCGCTCTCGAACTTACCCGCAATCTGCACCAGTCCGAGGAGCACCGCCGCCGCGCCGAGGCCCTCGTCTCGATTGCGCTCGAACTCAACACCGTCCTGCATCTGCCCGATTTCATGCGCAACTTCGCCAGGCGTGCGGCCAGCCTGCTCGGCGGCCACTCCGTGGCCTTCAGCCTTTTCCAGACGCCGGAACTGGATACGGTCCTGATCGGCGGCGGTGCCGAAGTCGGGGTTGAAGCGGGGGGCGAATCAAAAGACCAGCCCACGCTTCGCCGCTTCCGCCAGGCGCTCAGCGCCGCCCTGCCCAAGTACCCCGCCGATGTCGCTTTCGCCCCCGCCAGCCAGGTGCTCGGAACCGCTCTTGCTTCAAGCCTGGCCTGGACCGATTGCACCCTGGTCCGGCTGACCGGTTCCGCAGGAGAACTCGTCGGCGTCCTTTGTCTGGCCGACCGCGGCGCTCCGCCCACCCAGGAAGATCACCAGTTGTTGCGGGCCGTTGCCGGCCACGCCAGTATCGCGATCGAGAACGCTTGCCTGTTCACCCGTATGCAGCAGGCCAACCGCCACTGGATCGACGTCTTCGATGCCATCGGTGATTTCATCGTCGTCCACGACGAGCAGCACAACGTTCTTCGCGTCAATCGCTCCCTCGCCGATTTCGTCGGCATCCCCCCCGACCAGTTGATCGGCGTCAACATGCGCGCTCTCGAAGCCCTCTCCGCCAGCGCTTCGCCGCACTCCTGTCCCTTCTGCCGCAGCGGCGAGGGCCTCGACGAGTACGTGCACCCCGTCCTCGAGCGCACCTACCTGATTTCCACCTCGCGCATCCACTCCGCCAGCGAGGGGCCCCCATCGCGTGGGGTTGGCGCGATGGGGATGAGCAGCACCCAGTTACAGACCGTGCACGTGCTCAAGGACATTACCGACCGCCGCGAAGCCGAGCGCCGCTATCGCGAACTGTTCGACAACACGCAGGAGGGAATTTTCTTCTCCACGCCCCAGGGCCGCTTCGTGGAGGTCAACGACGCGTTGGTTCGCATGCTCGGCTACAGCAGCCGCGAAGAGGTCATCCAGCTCGACATTCCCACCCAGGTTTATTTTTCGCCGCGCCGCCGCGAAGAACTGGCGGAGCTGTTCGAGCGCCAAGGCGGATTGCGCAATCAGGAGGAAGTCCTGCGCCGCAAGGATGGCTCGCCCGTTCACGTCTTCATCAACTGTTTCGGAGTCCGCGACGCGTCCGGCCAGGTCCTGCAATATCGTGGCCTCATGCTCGATATCACCAGCCTCCGCCAGTCCCAAACCGAGCTGCAGAAAGAGAGGGATTTCTCCAGCAAGATTCTCAACCACACCCAGAGTCTGATTCTCGTCACTGACACCGAGGGCGCGATCAGTTATGCCAACCGGCGTTGGAGCGGCCTCGGCTTTCAGCAGAGCCAGATTCTTGGTCACGCCTTGCCCGACCTCTGCGCCGCGCCGCGCCGTGCCGCCCTGCGCGAGGCTCTCTCCGCCGTGGCCCGCGGCCAGCAAGTCGATAACTTCGATTTGCCCCTGGTGCGCGGCGACGGCGTCAGCGCCCAGTTCTCCATGAATCTCAGCCCCATCAGCGGCGAAGACGGCCGCGTCAGCAGCATCGTCGTGGTCATGACCGACGTCACCGATTCCGCCATGCTGCGCTCCAAGCTCATGCACGCCGAGAAAATGGCCGCCGTCGGACAACTTGTCTCCGGCGTCGCTCACGAGGTGAACAATCCCCTTACCGCCATCCTCGGCTTCACCGACCTTCTGATGGAAAACCCCGAGCTCCCGGAAAGCGCGCGCCGCGATCTGCGCGTGATTTTGCAGGAAGCGCAGCGCACCAAGCAGATCGTGCAAAATCTGCTCAGCTTTGCCCGTCAGATGCCGCCGCAGCGTCAGCCGGTGCAGCTCAACTCCATCGTGCAGCGCACCGTGCATCTGCGCTCTTACGACTTCATGAGTCATGGCATCCAGGTGATCGAGCGCCTCGACGAGTCTCTGCCCGCCGTCGTCGGCGATTCCCACCAGCTCCAGCAGGTGTTTCTCAACATCCTGAACAACGCCTACGATGCCGTCCGCGAAAGCACGCGCCCCGCCCGCATTGAGATCATGAGCGCCCGCGCCAACACCTTTGTCGAGATTTCCTTCCGCGATAACGGCATCGGCATCGTCGATCCCGAACGCATTTTCGATCCTTTTTTCACCACCAAGGACGTCGGCAAGGGCACTGGTCTGGGCCTCAGCATTTGCTATGGCATTGTCCGCGAACATGGCGGCGAAATTGTTTGTCACAACAACCTCGACTCTGAGGGAGCGACCTTTATGGTCCGCCTCCCGGTGGCCGCCGACACCGCATCCTTTGGAGCCGTTGCAGGAGTTCATCCCAAATGACGCAAACTGGAACAAAATCCGCTTCTGCGCCAGTGCTTCTCATTGAAGACGAACCGGCCGTCATGGCCCTGGTACGCGCCGTTCTCGAGGGACACGGCTACGCCGTCGTTTGTACCGAGTCCGGCGCCGACGCTCTGCGCCTGCTCGCGGACGGCGATTTTCACGGCGTCGTCTCCGACATGCGCACCCCCGGAGGCGTCGATGGCGCTCAGGTCCACGCCTGGATCGCCTCCCATCGCCCGGAACTCGCTTCCCGCCTCGTTTTCATCACCGGCGACATCGCCAACGAGGAAACCGCCGCCACCCTGCGCCGCACCGGAGCGCCCTGCGTCGAAAAACCCTTTCGCGTCCATGAGTTTATTTCCGTGGTCGAGCAGACCCTCGGCAGGGCATCCTCATGACCCAGACTCCGACAGAGCAGAATTCGACATCGCACGACTTCCGCATTCGCTTGCTGATTGTCGATGACGAGCAGACCATCCGCCGTCTCTGCATGACCGTCGGCGAATCGCTCGGCTTCTCCTGCCTCGAAGCCGAGAGTGGCGACGCCGCCCTCGCCCTGCTCGAGGAGCAACCCGTCCACATGGTGCTCACTGACATGGTCATGCCGCGCATGACCGGCCTCGAATTCCTGGAGCAGGCCAAGCGCGCTCACCCCCGCGTCGAAGTCGCCGTCATGACCGGCCACGGCTCGGTCGAAACCGCCGTGCAGGCCATGAAACTCGGCGCCTACGATTACATCTCCAAGCCCTTTGCCCCGCTCGACGAACTGCGCCTTTTCCTGCGCCGCATGGCCGACAAGGTTCGTCTGGTTGAAGAAAATCTCTACCTCCGCGAACGCTCCGAAACCGAGACTTCGCTCCACGGCATCATCGGCAACTCCACCGGAATCCAGAATGTTCTGCGCCTCATTTCCCGCCTCAAAGACACCCGCACCCCGGTCCTGATTTCCGGCGAAAGCGGAACCGGCAAGGAACTCGTAGCCCGTGCCCTGCATTTTCGAGGAGCGATGGCCAGCCGTCCCTTTGTCGCTGTCGACTGCGGCTCGCTGGTGCCGACGCTGATCGAAAGCGAGTTATTCGGGTACGAAAAGGGAGCCTTCACCGGCGCTATGCGTTCCAAACAGGGCCTGCTGCAATCCGCCGATACGGGAACCATTTTTCTCGACGAGGTCGGCGAACTTCCGCTGGAAATGCAGGCCAAGCTCCTGCGCTTTCTTCAGGAAAAAGAAGTCCGCCCCGTGGGCAGCAATCAAAAGGTCAAAGTGGACGTCCGCATCATGGCCGCCACCAACCGCGATCTCGACGCCGAATACAAGAAGGGAACTTTCCGCAAGGATCTTTTCTTCCGTCTCAACGTGGTCACCATTTCGCTTCCCCCGTTGCGTCAGCGCCGTTCCGATATTCCCATCCTGGCGGCCTTCTTTCTCGAGCGACTGGCCCCCGGACGCGGCGTCCAACTCTCCAGCAATGCCCTGCGAGCTTTGCTGGCGTATGACTGGCCCGGCAACGTTCGCGAACTGGAAAATTGCCTGGAGCGAGCCGTAGCACTCGGCGATCAACGCATCATCGAAGTCAGTGACCTGCCGCCCGCCATCGCAAACTCCGAAGTCCACGAGGAAGTCCAACCCGACCCGCAAAATGCTCAGGAATTCTCCGCCCGAGCCACCGACCTCCGGGCGACTGACCTGGAAGATATCGAGCGCGCCACCATCGAACGCGTCTTCTCCCAGGTCAAGGGAGACAAGGCCCTAGCCGGCAAAATGCTCGGCATCAGCCGAGCCACCCTCTACCGCAAGCTAAAACGCTACAACATAGGATCCCGCGAAGAACCCCCGCAATCGGCTACCCTGCAATAACTGTTCGAGTAGGGACGGGCGCATTCGTCCGTCTCACGCCGAGCGCAGCCTCGGCCCGACCAGCCAATCTCCGTATTGAGACAATAGTTTCATTCTGAGACGCACTTCCGGCCAGCGCCAGAGAACCAACCCGTTGGTTCCCGAAGTTGCCCCGCTAACTACCTGTCCCTCGAACACTTATCGTAGGTTCATGACCTTCGTAATTTTGGTGTGAAGAGTGCACCGCTTATTGTCGATAAGCAGGACGGGTCTCCTGGCAACTCTTCCAACCTGGGACAGGGGGACTCGGCTGCTTTAAGTATCGGGATCGAGGTTCTACCGTGCCCCACCAGGCAACTGCTCGTGCTCCAGAATCGGACATCGTAAGCCGCTTGGCCAGGTTCTTTCCCGAAGCCATGCCGGTGCGGGTTCCCATCAAACTCAGCCGGGCCAGTGTCCATTCCTCTGGTAACGGCAACGGAAACGCCGCCCCGGACGAAAACGTTTTTTTTCAGAACACGGTCATCGAGTTCGGCACGCCGCTCGAAGTCCTGTTTGTGGTCGACCGCCCGCTTGAATTCGCCGACCGCGTTCTCCTCGAAAGCAACGACGGCTCCCTGCGCGCCGAAGCTTCCGTGGTCGCGGTGCAATATCATCACCGTCCGGAGCGAACTGCCGTTGCCGCTCGCTTCCTCGAACAGGTTCCCAATTGGATCGTGAAATCATGACAGCATCGACCGAAACTCAGCCTTCCTTTGAAGACCAGGCAGCCGCGATCCGCGCCCTGCAGCCGGTGTACTCTGCCCTGGTCCGTGAATTTGTGATCGAAACTTCCGCCTGCCCCATCGACGAGGACCAGAGTTCTGTGCTCTCGCCCGACTCGGTCGAGCGCGCTGCCGCCTGGTTCCAGCAGGTCGACACGCAGATCCAGGTGCACCAGTTGCGCCAGTTTCTCCAAACCACGCCTCTCGCCAACGAGGAAGTGTTGCGCCTTCTCCTCCAGCATCACATGCAGAAGCCCGCAACCCTGAAGTCGTCCAGCGACCGCGACAAAACCGATTTCCTGCTCGTCCAGTATTTTTCGCTGTGCGCGCCCTGTGGCCTGGAAGACGCCGACGTGGATCTCGAATACGTCGCCCAGGTGCTCGAACCCGTTCTCGGCCCGCAACAGCCCGAACTCCCCAGCTGGTTGAGTTCGCTCGACACCATCCTGCACACCGCATCGCGTTGCCAGCGTCTCAGCGAACTGCTGCACAGCGGCACGCTCGAACAGGGCCGCAAACTCAAAACCCAGAACGCGGACAACTACTTCGAGCCCTCGGCCATGGTGGCCTTTGCCCGTTTCAGCTTCATGGTCCGGCGGATTTTCTTCCGCCTCATGCACGACGACCTCAACGCTATTCAAGACGGCTTGCGCGAACTCGAACGCCGGGGCATCGCCACCGTCGATTGCCGCCGCGCCCAATTCTCCGCCCAGGAACCGGTCGCGCGCCTGCGCATGATCTGCCAGTCCTGGAAGGTGATGTTCCACGCCGAATACTCCTCCGGCCAACCTTTGCGTATGCTGGTCGATCTGCGGGCTGCGGTCGACGACGCGCTCCAGAACACAGCGCACAAGCCGCTCGTTCGCGCCGCCACTGCTTCCGGACGATCTGACGGCGGAACGGCAGACTAGCTGCAGTTCCTCTCTTGACCTTGCTTTGACGGGGGGGGCTTCAGCCGCGGAGGGCGCGAAAACTTATGGGCCAAACCAGAAAGCGACGATGAAACCATGAATCGCCCGACCATCCTGATCCTTGCCAGCGACCCCGCTTTTGCCCGCGAAATTACCGCGCACTGGCCCCAGACTGTTTTTTTTTTTTCTTCGTTC
>CAVZUP010000027.1:0-4624 GCA_963778255.1 uncultured Acidobacteriaceae bacterium | reverse complement strand
ATATGTGCGTACCTCGTTACGAGTACGTATTGCTCAAGCACGGTGTAGAGCGTGCGTTTGTCGATTTCTTTGGAGACCAGGCCGATGCCGATGAAGATGGCAATCACCATTCCGAACAGGGAGACGGCAGTCAGGCCGAGGTTGACGACGACCAGGCGCTCGATGTCGATGGAAATTTCTCCGACCAGAATGGCCGCGCCGGAGATCAGCAGCGCGAAGGCGATCAGGTTATAGAGAACGCGGTCGCGCACCGCTTCGCGGAAGGTGTTGAAGGCGATGCAGCCGATGCGTGTATTTGTGCTGCCGGTATTCGTGCCCGCGGCGTTCATACTCCCGCCCCTTTCCGGTTCTCTTTTTCAGGAGTTCCATTGGGCTGCAGTTTCTGGATGTAATACTCTTCCAGAGAACTGCGCACCGGGGCCAACGAAATCAGTTTGAGGCGCTCGCGGCGCAGGATTTCTAGCGCGGCATCCTGCTGCTCTTCGGGCAACACGGCGTTGATCATGTCGCCGCTGATGCGCGCGTCCGCTCCCAGGCTGGCCAAAGCTGGCGGAACTTTCTGCGCGTAGAAGATGATTTCGATTTTGCCTTTCGCATCGGACGTCAGGTCGGCGACTGCTCCCACGCCGCGCAACTCGCCCTGGTGGATGATGCCCACGCGGTCGCAAAGAGCCTCGGCGTCCGAAAGGATGTGGGTGGAAAAGAAAACCGTTTTGCCTTCATTCCGCAGCTGCTGGATCAGGTCCCTCACCTCGCGCCGGCCCATGGGGTCCAGTCCAGACATGGGCTCATCTAGAAATACCAGCTTGGGGTCGTGCAGGATAGCCTGCGCCAAGCCTACACGCTGCAACATTCCCTTGGAGAATTTGCGCAGCTGAACTCCCGCCGAATCGCTTAATCCGACGCGGGCGAGCATCTGGTCGACGCGTGCCGAGAGGCCTTTGGCCGGAACTCCGGAAAGCTGCGCGTAGTAGGTGAGCAGTTCGCGGGCGTTCAGATGATCGTAGAAGTAGGGTTGCTCGGGCAGGAATCCGATCTGCGATTTGACCCGCGGATCGTCCATGGGGAAGCCCAGCAGCCGGGCAGTTCCGGCGGTGGGGAAGACCAGGCCCATGAGCAATTTGAGAGTCGTGGTTTTACCGGCGCCGTTGGGGCCGAGGAAGCCGAAGACTTCTCCCTCTTCGATGGTCAGGTGGAGCGGACGCAGGGCGAGTTTTGGGCGCTTGCGCCAGAATCCCACGAGATAGCTTTTTTCCAGGCCGAGAATTTCAATTGCAGCCATAGCCATGCGCGCAATACCAAGTCCCTTGCGAGGAATTTTATATGGAGTCTGACAGAAGAGAATTATAAGCAATGGGGACGCGGTGAGTGGAGGGTGATCGGCAGGGGTGGTTACGAAGGTAAAGCATCGGCTTGCGCTCGGCCGCCGCGGCGCTGGGGAATCTCCGATTAGGGCGCGTGCAAAAGGCTTAAACCATGGGCACACACGGGTGCACGGGACGCCATCCCGGAACTTTCCTAGTTGTGAGGACTGACCGTGGTGTCGCAGGTTGCGATGGTCGTCGTACTGACGCGAATGACGGCATCGGCGAACGAACAGAAGTAATTCATGCCCGAATAATTCCACAATATCGGAGTAGCGACCACATTGTAGGTTGAGGCGGGCGTGCCCGTTACATTGCTCAGCGTGAAGTTGTAGCCGCTCCTCTGGCCGCTCGCCAGCACGGTATCGATCAGGCAGGCACCGCTCGTACTGGGCGGCGAACAACTGGTGCCACCGAGCGCCGTCAACGTGCTCGCATAGCCCACCGTTGGATACGCCGAATTGTAGGAGACCTCGGCCGAATTCAAGGTCCGAAGGGAGGCCACGGCGGCTGATTCGTTGGCCGCAATGCGGGAACGCAGGAAACTGGGCACCGCAATCGCCGCAATGATCAGGATGATGGCCACTACGATCAACAGTTCAATGAGCGAAAATCCCTTGCTCTTTTGCATCGTATTTTCCTGATCCGGATGATGAGACTGCCGGATGAATCCAGTACGCCCGTTGCATTTTTAATGCCGGACTCACGTCCATATCGGAGAGAGGCAAGTCCTTGGAAATGCAGCGCGATGGGCGGCGGCGATTGAGCGTTCGACTCCGTTTCTGACGCCTGCGGGGTTCGCATATGACACTTTTTGTCAGTCGAATCCCGGATTGAACGCGCGTGGCCCTTTGGCCTCCACAGAGGAAGCACTGGAAAAAGAAAAAGCAGAGGATTTCTCCTCTGCGTTTTCTGGCTAGTACCCTCCCCAGGCACTTTGCCAAAATCGAATCCTATTGCAAGGGCGAAACGCTGTACGTGCATGTGCCCGGCGATGTGGTGCTGAAGCGAATCACGGCGTCGGCGAACGAACAGAAGTAGCGAACACCGGTCTGGTTCGGGGTCAATGGCGACGCGATGAGCTGATAGCTTGAATTCGGGGTGCCGGAGGCTCCGGAGAGCGCGAAGGAATAGCCGCTCTTGCTGCCGGATGCCAGTTGGGTATCGATGAGGCACGAACTGGTGCTCCCCGGCGGCGCGCAGCTGGTTCCGCTCAGCGCGCCGAGGGTGGTGGCAAAGCCGACCGTGGGGAAGCTGGAGTTGTAGGAGATCTGGGCGGTATTCAACGATCGCAGGGAAGCCACGGCAGACGACTCGTTGGCCGCAATTCGCGCCCTTAACAGGTTCGGGATGGCGATGGCGGCAATAATCAGAATGATGGCTACGACAATCAGCAGCTCGATTAACGAAAACCCTTTCGCTTTCTTCATTTGCCAGGGAACTCCGTACCCCGTGTGGGGCTGAGATGAACGACTCAAAACGTCATGCATTTGATGAACCGATCTTCGTGTTTGGCGGGAAGTAACTTGGGATCGGTTACAACCTGCGGTTCTTGCCGAAAATCTCTTGCGCGGAGTGAATGGGAGAGGTTCGGCGTGTGGGCTTCGGCGGGCGGGTCGACAATTTTTGGCACAGCCACGGCGCATTTTTCTGGCAAATTTTGTCAGTCGCGGGGAAATCCCTGGGCCAGAGAAACGAAAGAGTCCGAGCCAATAAAAAAAGCAGAGGATTTCTCCTCTGCTTTTTTCCGGCTTGTACCCTCCCCCAGGTACTTTGCCTAAACTAAACTTACTGTAGCGGGGACTGCGTGGTGTCGCAAGTGCTGATCGCAGTGGTCGGGTTGACGCGAACGACAGCATCGGCGAAGGAGCAGAAGTAGCGTACGCCGGTCTGGTTCGCGGTCTGCGGCGAAGCGATCATCTGATAGGTCGAGGCCGGAGTTCCGGTCACGCCGGACAGAGCAAAGGTGTAGCCGCTCTTGGTGCCAGCCGCCAACGTGGTGTCGATCAAGCAAGCGCCAGCGGAGCTAGGCGGAGTGCAGCTCGTGCCCGCCAGAGCGCCCAGGGTGGCGGCAAAGCCGACCGTCGGGTAGGCGGAGTTGTAAGAAATCTGCGCCGTATTCAGGGTACGAATCGATGCGACAGCGGACGACTCGTTCGCCGCGATACGCGCACGCAACAGGTTCGGGATAGCAATAGCGGCGATGATCAGGATGATCGCCACAACGATTAGCAGTTCGATCAGTGAGAAGCCCTTTTGTTTCCGCATTTAAATTTTCCTCGTCTCCGTTTGACTGTTTGGTTGGATGACCAACTCGCATGTACTATCGCATTCCACGGGCCACTGACCAAGTGACGGAAGTCAGATGTCCTTCCGGGTGCAAACTCAGTATTTTCAGCGGCCTCGTGCAAGATCGTCACTTCCGTCAGTTACCATCACCCCCTCTGGTATGACACTTTCAGGACCCCGGCTGACAAATTTTGGCATTCGCGGCGGTCTCTGTCCACCCCTTCGAACCGCCCGTCCGTGGCCGCAACTGCCAGTGTTGGAACGCTCGCCGGAGTTTTTCTTGCGTAGGAGAATATCCACCGCCGAGACACCGAGTGCGTCAAGGAAAATCAATTGGAGAACCGCGAAGTGCCGAGGATGTAAAGTTGCGATTACCTAAGTTTTCCAGGGCATCCTCGGCGTCGCGGCGGTAGAATTGCCCTCGCCATGCCGAACCCTTCGCTAAACGAAAATCGGAACGAAGATCCGAACGAATATCCGAACGCCGATCGGAATGCCGATCACGAACTTGCCCGGGCATCGACCCTGGCCGCACCTCTTTATTTCAGCCCGGCTACGTTTGAAGAGGAAAAGGCGAAGATCTTCGCCGCGACTTGGCAGGTGGTTGGTCATGTTCACCAGGCCTTGAACCCGGGAGACTACTTCACCTTCGATCTGGTGGGAGAGCCGCTGCTGGTTGCCCGGGGAGAGGACGGCAGGCTGCGCGGTTTTTATAACGTCTGCCGCCATCGCGCTGGCAATCCCGCTTCGGGCTGCGGTAACCGGAAGCTGTTTCGCTGCGGCTACCATGGCTGGACGTACCGTCTCGACGGCGCTTTGCTGGTGACGCCGGAATTCGATGGCGTGGAAGATTTCGATGCTGCGAATTTTGGGCTGGCTCCGGTTCGCATCGAGGAATGGTTCAACCTAATCTTCGTCAATCTCGATCCGAACGCTCGTCCGCTGCTTGAGGGTTTGGGCGAATTACAGCG
>CAVZUP010000026.1:0-32141 GCA_963778255.1 uncultured Acidobacteriaceae bacterium | reverse complement strand
TTGGTTGTTTGCTTCGGTAGGTTGGTCCTGCTCGAACCACGCGCCCGAGGGATTGTCGACAGCGTCCGCCCAGGCAGAGAGCGTCGCGCCGCCGCTGGTGGTGAACTCGGCAACCGTGGGAGAATTCCCGCCGCCCTGCTCCATAATGATGCCGTCTTTGGCGTTGGCAAAGCGAACGCGTTGCAGCGGGGTGGCGCCAAAGCTCAGATCGCTCGTCCAGGTGCTGCCGCCGTCGTGACTCCAGCGGAAAACGCTGTAGGTGGTTGACGAATCATAAAAGCCGGAGATGACGACCTCTTTGGCAGAGAGCGCATCCACGCCGTAGAAATAGTAATTCTCACCGGCGCTCAGCACTTGCTGCCAGTTAGTCCCACCATCGGTGGTTTTCCAGACCTGGCCATGTTCACCAACCGCATAACCCACCAACGCGGTGGGGAAGGAGATATCGTGAATAATCGCTGCGGGTAAGGTGGCGAGTAACTGCCAGGTATGACTCGTATCCGTGCCATTCGTAGTGTCTGGCTGAGCGATTGCCGGAGGCTGCGCCTCCAAACGCTGGGCGGAAAGCTCGGTTCGAGGCGAGGCCACCGGCAGCCTTTGCGAAACGTGGCGCGCGAGGCTGGCAACGTCTTGAGAAAAGGAGAGCGAGGCAACGAGCAAGAGTTGGACGCAACAAGCCAGCCAGCGGCGCATAGAGTATCTCCTAACTTACCCGACTGGGAATGTTAGCATAGGCACCGCGCCCGCCCAACCTCGCATTCTCTAACATCCCCTACCGCAAATAGGAGTCGGTTTTATTGATCCAGTCGGCGCGGGGCGGGTTAAAAATGTCGAGATCGACCGTATCCACGAGCGCCAGGGCCGAGTGCGGCATGTTGGGCGGAATTGTCAGCACCTCGCCCGCATTCACCACAATCTCTTTGCCGTCAATCGCAAATTTCAGCGCACCTTCCAGGATGTAGGTGATCTGCTCGTTGTGGTGGCTGTGCTCGGGCACGATGCATCCCTTCTTGAGCAGCACGCGCGCGAGCATCACGTTCTGCCCGACAACGAAGTGGCGGCCAAGCAATGGGTTCAGCTCTTCGACCGACACCGAACTCCACGGGATGTGGCGCAACTCAGCCTTGGGCGGCTTGCCTTGCAGAATGGTGGCTTTGAGGGCGACCTTACTCGCCTTGCGCGCCGTCTTCGTTTTGCTGACGGCAGATGTCTTCCGCGCGGGGTTTTTTCTGGCAGTCTTTTTAAGTTTTTTCTTCGTCATAAAAATGGCTCCAAGAAGGATATTACAGACGCCGCTCCATGTCTTCCACCTTGCCGGGACTGGGCGGCGCAGGTAATCTTAATGCATTCCAGCTTCATTGAGGACATTATGGGAGCCGCTCGCTACATTTGGATAGATGATTCTTTAAAGCCCGCCAGCGAAGGCGTGGTTCCGTTTCTAAGTGCCGGAATGCAGTTCGGCTTCAGCGTATTTGAAGGCATCCGCTGCTACTCGACCGATAAGGGACCGGCTGTATTTCGTCTGCAAGAACACGTCGAACGCCTGCTCGATTCCGCACACATCGTCGGCTTTCGTGAACTGCCGGTGAGCGCCGAACAGGTGAAGACGGCGATCCACCAGACGATTGCAGCGAATGAATTCTCGGCGTGCTACATCCGTCCCATGATCTACCTCGACGGCGCCATGACCATGACCGTCGAGAGCGGCCAGCCGCGCTTCGTGGTCGCAGTGTGGGAGTGGAAGAATTTTCTTGGGGCGGAGGCGAAAGAGCGCGGCATCCGCGCCAATATTTCGTCGTTCACGCGGCTGCATCCGAACATCATGATGACCAAGGCCAAGGTTTCGGGCAATTACGTCAGCTCGATTCTGGCCAAGACCGAGTCGCACCGCGCCGGATTCGATGAGGCGATCATGCTCGGCCCCGATGGCTATGTGGCGGAATGCACCGGCGAAAATCTTTTTGTCGTTCGTAACAATGCCGGGAAGAAACTCATCTCGACCACGCCGCGGGCGGGAATTCTCGAAGGCATCACCCGCGATAGCCTGATCACGCTGGCTCGGGAACTGGGCTACTCCGTGGCCGAGGAGCCCATCTCGCGCGATCAGCTCTATATTGCCGACGAAGTTTTCGTCTGCGGCACGGCCGCCGAAGTTGTCGGGCTGCGCGAAATTGATTTTCGCGTCATCGGCGATGGCAAGGCTGGTCCGGTAACCCGCGCCTTGCAACAGGAATTCGACAAACTGGTGAGCGGCCGGCACGCCCGCTCGGCGGAGTGGCTGGCGCCGGTTCCCGCGCTGAATGCGGCGACGGTGCGCAGCTAGCGGCCGCCCGCGAGTTCGACAAAGAGGACTGACAAAAATGAAGAAGCATCCATTTCGCCAGGAAACCGAAGCGGTGCGCGGCGGCACCAGCCTCGCCAAGAAGAACGGTCCGCTCGCCACGCCGATCTATCAGACCTCGACCTTCGAAGTCACCGATATGCAGGAGCAGCTGCGCGTCACTCCGACCGACAGCTTTTACACGCGCTACGGCAATCCCACGCACACGGTTGCCGAGCATGCCATCGCCGAACTCGAAGGCACGGACGCGGCGCTGCTATTTTCTTCCGGCATGGCCGCCATCACCACTTCGATTCTTTCGTTGGTGAAGGCGGGCGACCATATCGTGGCGCAGCGCGATATTTACGGCGGCGTGACCAAGTTTCTGTCGCAGTGGCTGCCCAAGTTGGGGATCGAAACCACCTTCGTCGATACCAACGACATCGAGCAGCATGAGCGCGCGACCCGTCCCAACACGAAAATTCTGCACATCGAGTCGCCAACTAATCCAAACCTGCGCGTCGTCGATCTGGAGAAGATTGCGGCGCTAGCCAAGAAGCGTGGCCTCATCACCACCATCGATTCCACTTTTTCCACGCCCATCAATTGCCGTCCGGCGGAGTGGGGCATCGACCTGGTGCTGCATTCGGGGACGAAATATTTTGGCGGACACTCCGACATTATTTGCGGCATCGCCACCGGGCGGCGTGATTTGATCGAGCAGATCCATCACACGCGGACCACGCTTGGCTGCTGCATGGATCCGCACGCGGCGTTTCTGCTGCTCCGCGGAATCAAGACCATCGCCGTCCGGGTCGAGCGCCAGAACCAAAGCGCGCTGCGAATTGCCGAATTTCTCAGCCAGCATCCCAAGGTGGCGCGCGTGCATTATCCGCTGCTGAAGCAGCATCCCGACTACGCGATCGCAAAGAAGCAGATGGCGGGCGCGGGCGGCGTGCTGAGCTTCGAGGTGGAAGGCAGCGGAGCTGACGCCTGCCGCGTGGCCGAAGCGCTGAATCTGTTTACCCTTGCGCCCAGCCTCGGTGGAGTGGATTCACTGGTGACCATCCCGGTGCTGACTTCGCACGCCATGATCGCTCCCGAGCTGCGGGAGAAGATGGGCGTGACCGAGCAGATGATCCGGATATCGGTAGGCATCGAGCACGTCGAAGATCTGATCGCCGACCTGGAGAAAGCCTTGACCGTAGTCAGCCACACGCGAAAAGAGGCTGTGGTAGCGGATTAAAGTGCACAGAGGCGGATCGCCGGAGTCGCCGACTCACAGCCGAATTTCAAGACAAAAAATCCTGGCTCGCTCGGAGCCAGGATTTTCTTTTCTTGCTTCGTCTTCCATGGATCAGAACGTAAATCGCGACGCAAACTGAAATTGACGCGGCGTGTTGGAGGTGGCCGTGATCTGGCCAAACTCGTTACCGGCCGCGCCCGTCGTCCACCCGCTATTCGCTGTGGGCACATTCGGCGCCGAAAACTGCGCTCGGTTGGCGACGTTATACGATGATATGTCAAAGCGCAGATCCCGCTTCTCGCCCAGCTTGAAAGTCTTCGAGAGCGTGAAATCCAGATTCTTGGCTCCCATGGTGCGGAGGTGATCCAGATACGTTGGCGCATTTCCTGGAATAAACGGGTTCGCCGCGCCCCCGTTTTCGGTTCCAGGCACCGCGAAGCAGTTGGGTAAGAACCAGATCGCCGCCGTGCGCGGCGCGCCCTTGCTGGGATCGCAGGTCATATCGGCCCGCTGATTGAGGTATTGATTTCCCCCCACATCCGGCGAAGAAATGGGAACACCGCTGCTCAGGTAGAAAATTCCGTCGGCCGTCCAGTTGCCCAGAATGGCATTCGATATTCCGCTCAGATTAACCGCCCTGCCCTTGCCCACGGGCAGATCGTAAGACGCCTGCCAGGTAAATTGGTACTTCACATCCTGCGGACTGACGGAATGGTCATATCTCAAGTTCCTCCAGTCCTGAATCGACCCGTTATGAAAGCCGACAAAGCCCAGTGGAGGATTACCGTCGTCAGTCATCAGCTTCGCCCAGGTAAAGGAAGCCAGCGTGGTGAAGTGATTGGTCATGCGCTTCTGCACCTTTGTCTGCAGGGAGCTGTACTCGGAATCCCCGCCGGCATAGCCATTCGCTATGACACCGTTGGTTTGGCCGGTGAGGCTGATGGCGCCAGCATTGAATTGCGGATAAGGCTCCGCCGCAATAAATTGCGCGGGCGTGGCGCCGGCCGCGCCGAGCTGCTGGATCTGGCTCAGGGAGAGCTGGTTCAAATCCACGTTGCCCAACGGAAGGAAGAGCCCCCGGCTGCCCACATAGCCGGCGCTGACCACGATCTGGTCTGGAAATTCATACTCCAGGCCAAAGTTGAAGTTATAGGTGAGCGCCGTACGCTGCGAGTGCAGCATCGTGGTTAAATTCGCCCCCAGGTTTGTCTGCAATCCGCTCGGTTGCAATTGGGATGGCGGAAGCAGACCCGCTCCCACATCCGTTGGGAACGGATTGCTCAGCGAATAGTCGCCGGTCACACTAGCCGCGCCACCCGGTACGCAGGAGGAATTGTTGATCACGGTATTGCCGCCGACTTGAGTGCCCGAATTCGTGATCGGTTGCACGCAGGTTGCGTTCCAGTTGTTGCTCGTGGAGTATCCGTCGCTGTCAACCAATGAACCGCTGACCATGTGTACGCTCGGTCCGTAGTAGAAGCCGATGCCGCCGCGGACCACCAGGTGTTTCTCCGGTTGCCATGAGAAGCCCACGCGCGGAGCAAAGTCCTTCCAGTTTGTGGCAAACGGAGTGCGATGGCCGCTGCTGGCGAATACTTCGCCGCCAGTAAAGGAGCCCCCGGAAAAATTACCCACGGGACCCGATGTACCCACGGCCGTCGGATCGAAATATTCCAGCCGGTTATGACGTTCCGTCTTGCCGCCGAAGATGTCCCAGCGAAGTCCTGCGGTGATGGTCAGATTGGGGCGCAAATGGTATGTATCCTCGCCAAAGGCCGCGTAATACGGACTGGCCACGGCGGAGAAAAGATCCTGCGTGAAATTCACCGATTCGTTTCCGGGGATACTCCCCATGCCCAGTAGGAACGAAGCGAAGTCGCTGCCTCCCACGGTTGTTCCTGACGCGGGCGAGGTTTGCTGGTCTGTGGCGGTGAGATCGAAATAGTACCAGCCGGAAGGCGCCGGCGGCTGGCCCACATTCAAGAACCTCTTCATATATTCCGCGCCGAAGCTGAGTTCGTTCTTACCCAATACCTTCGTCAGGGTCGCGCTGGCGTCGTGGTTCTCGCTGGCATAGATGAAGGTATTGTAGTTCGCGGTGCCGCCGACGCCGTCGGAGTTGCCGTTGGGTGCTCCTACGTCGTTAAAAAACGCGATGGGGATGGTTTTGTATACCTGAGCCGCCACCAGCGACGCGGGAAATCCCATCGTCGTGATGTCGAAACCATTCTGCTGCGGATCGCCCCCCTGATTTTCAAAGTGGCGCGTAAAGGAGTAGCGCAACTGCAGAACCGTAGTGGGATTGATGGTGTAGTCGTCGCCAATGATGAAGTTACGCGCGTTGGTGATGTTCTGGGCGTAATCGGGATCCCAATCGTTGCCGAAGGCGTTGACCCCCGCAGTGGAGAGCCGGGCAAAAGAAAAGCGAGAGAAGAGGCGCTGCTTTTCGCTCTTGTAGTAGTCCATGCGAACGTCAAATCTCTGCGCGGTCGAGGGATCCAGACCGGGAAGCTGATAGTTGCCAATGTGGTTGCCTGTGTCTGCATCGCAAGTGGTGGGATTGGGGTAGTTGCACTTGGGGAAATGCGATAGAAACGCCACCGCGGTGGGATTGAGGGCAAGGCCGGGATAGCTGGTAAGTACGTTGTGAGTGGGAAACTCCTGCCGCGTTCCGTCGGCGTTATCGGCAACCAGCGGATTATAGATGGTGTAGCTGTCGTTGGAAAAATCGCCGTTCCGCTCCGCGGTGGTGGGAACGGTAAACTGAGATGAATTGTCAAACAGCTTTTGTTGCGTGGCTTCGTAGTCCGCAAAGAAGAAGAGCTTTTCGTGCACGATCGGGCCGCCGATAGCGCCGCCTTCCTGGTACCGATGGAAACTGGGCGCCTGGTTGGCCGTGCCGGCCAGCAGCTGGTCTTGCTTGTTGAAGTATTCGTTGGCAGCAAGAACATCCGGACGGAGATATACGAACGCATCGCCGTGGAACTGGTCGGTGCCGGACTTGCTGACCAGGCTGATGACGCCCGCGCCACCGCTCTGATAAGAGGCCGGGGTGTTCTGCGTTTCGACGCGGAACTCTTCCACGCCATCCTCGGGAATCTGCATGGCCGGGATGATGGCCGCGATATTGTTTTCGGCAATGCCCAGCGGGCTGCCGTCGATCATGTAGTAAACCGATCCCTGGATGGCCCCGTTGATGGTATACGACGAGACATCGACTCCCGGGCGTCCGCTCGAGATGTTTTGGATGGCCTGTGAATCACCGGAGCTCGCCGCTCCATTGGCCGGGGTCACGCCGGCGCTCAGTTGTATCAGATCGTAGATATTGCGCGTTAGCGTCGGGAAGCGCTCGATGTTGGCGGACTCAATTAATTGGCCGACGGTGGAATTGCTCGTATCCACCAGTGCGGATGTACCTAACACCGTAACCGTCTCGGTCACGTTGCCGACCGGCAGAGCGAGGTTCACGGTGGAGACTTGATCCACGGTGACCAGAACATTATCCTGCGCAACGCTCTCAAAGCCCTTTTGGCTGACCGTAATTAGATAATGGCCAGGGGTCAACGATACAAAGCTGTACAAGCCCGCATCGCTGGTAACGGTGTGCAGCGCGACTCCGGTGGCATGGTTGAGCGCGGTGACTTTGGCCCCGCTGACGATCGCCCCCGTGGGATCGGAGACCAACCCGCTGATGCTGCCCCTGCCGCCCTGAGCAAACGCTACGGAACACGCGCAGAGGAACAGAATACAAACAGAAAGAAGATTCCGCACGGTCTTCACAATGGCATTTCCGCGATTCATAAACAGCCTCCTGACGCACAGTCGCAACCGAGATTCAATCCACCCTAATCTGGCTTTTGCGCCGGCCCCACTTGCTCGATCCCATCGATCCAGCCGGCGCCGATTCTCAAAACCGGACAAATCCCTTTATTAAAACGTATCAATACTGCGTCAGCTCTTTCACTCTGTCAAGAGAAAAGGCGCGTCTTCCGTCCCAGCTACTTCACGTTGCGGGTGGATTCGCGCACGATCAGCTCGGGAGCGATGCGGCGGTGAATGGTGCGGACCGGTTTCTTTTCGAGCGTGGCGTTGATGGCTTCGAGAACAATGGTCGCCGCCGCCGCTCCCATGATTTCCATGGGCTGGCGCACCGTAGTCAGGGGCGGAGAATAGATGGCGGCGGGCGAAACGTCGTCAAAGCCGATCACCGAACACTGCTCGGGAACGCGCACGCCGGCATGGGAGAGCGCGCGGATGGCGCCGAAAGCCGTCATGTCGTCAAAAGCCATCAGCGCCGTGAAGGGACGGCGCCGGTGCAGCAGTTCCTCCGTTAATTTGTATCCTTGTTCAAAACTTGAAAGTGGATCTCCCGATTCTGGAAGATCGACAATCAGCCGCGGATCGAGCGTGAGGCCGCGCTCTTGCGCCACCGCCCGCACCCCGCGCCATCGCGGTTCGGTATCCGTGAGCTGCCGTGGGCCGCGAATAAACGCGATCTTGCGATGGCCCAGCGAATGCAGATGTTCGAGCGCGGCGCGCGCCCCCAGATGATTGTCGACAATCACCGAGCTGATCTTGTCATTCTTCAACTCGCGGCCCACCGTCGCAGTCGGAATGTTGTTCTTCTCCAGATCGGAAAGCACGTTGATGTCAACAAACAGCCAGTTGGCCAGAACGACCAGCCCCTCGATACGGCGGTCCAGCAGCATTTCAAGATAGCGCTCGAAGCGGCTGCGCTCGTTGTGAACGTCGGTGAGGATGGGGAGGAACGACGACTGATAAAGCGTGTTCTCAATGCCGCGCAGCACCAGTGTGCAATACGGGTCGGTCATGTCGAACACCATGACGCCGACCGTCTGGCTGCGCCGCCCGCGCAGCGAACGCGCAAACAGGTTAGGACGGTAGCCCAGCTGCGAAGCTGCGCGCTGTATGCGTTCCTTGGTGGTATCGGGAATATAGCGAGCCAGCGGCGCGTTGTTCAGGACAATGGAAACCGTGGCCGAAGAAAATCCGCTGCGCTCGGCAACGTCGCGGATTGTAACCGCGGCCGACTGCGAGCGTTTGCGGGGGGATTCGGAGGTCGGCGCGCGGCGCGGTTTCGGGGCTTTGGCGCTTCTTGCAGGCTTCGGATCAACGGATTCCATGGACTCCTTAAAATGCCATCCTCGAACTCAAACCTCTCTTGCTGGCGGACACTACAGGACGGTGAAACCAGTGTCAAGCGTCGGCATGGCGGGTCATTTGTTCTATTATCGCGCGGCGCGGCCCAAGCAACCGGAGAAAGAGACAGTGCCGAGTGCGGAACTGGAGCGGGAACCGGAGTAGAGCGTCACTTACGCCCCCTGCACGCACTCCAGAATTTCCGCTTCGCTCAGCGTGTGGTCGCTCGACTTGGCGCATTTGAAGATGCGTTCGACCACTTCGTCGTTCACCGGAAAGCCGTGATGCTCCAGCCAGAAAAGCACATTCGATTTCCCGCTCATCGGCCCAATGTCGATGATCTGTTCAAGGCCGAAGTAGTGCGAGGGCACTCCGGAATACACGGTGTTCGCGAGCTCGACATCTTTCTTCTTATAAGCCTTGATCACGGCCGCGGCGTGCACGCCGGTCGCGGTGCGAAACGCGTCCTCGCCCACCACCGGATAATTCGCCGGAATCGGCACGCCAGTAGCCGCCGAAACAGCCTCGCAATAGCGTTTGAGTTTGGTCAGGTCCTGCCGGTCCCAGGGCGCGATGCCCATGAGCTTCAGGTTGACCAGCATCTGATCCATCTGCGTGTTGCCGACGCGCTCTCCAATGCCGAGCGCAGTCGCATGAATGCAATCCGCGCCCGCCACGATAGCCGCCATGGCGTTGGCCGTCGCCAATCCGCGGTCGCAGTGTCCATGCCATTCGAGGCGAATCTTCTTGCCGGAGGGCTTGATCACGTTCTCCAGCACAAACCTCACCAGCGCCACCGTGCCCATGGGCGTGGCGTGTCCCGCAGTGTCGCAGAGCACCAGCGCGTGCGCTCCACAGTTGATGGCCACCGAGTTGAGCTGCTTCACCGTTTCCGGATCGCAGCGCGTGGTGTCTTCGGTGGTATACATGACTTCAAGGCCAAGCGAAACCGCGTATTTGACGGCCTTTTCGGTCGTCTTAAGCAGGAAGTCGCCATTCCATCCCTCGGTGTAGCGGCGAATGGGACTGGTTCCAAGAAACGCCGCCACTTCGATCGGCAGGCCGGTTTTCTGCACGATCTCGGCAATCGGACGTATGTCGTTCTCGTGCGTGCGCGCCGCGCAGTACGCCGTGATCTTCATTTTGTGGGAGACGATTTCGCGCGCCAGCGCGGTAACGTGCTCGACCGCGCGCGGACCCGCTCCCGGAAGCCCGAGATCGAGCGTGTTAATGCCAAGCCCTTCCATCAGGTGCAGGATTTCGATCTTCTGCTCAATCGTTGGATCGCGGACGGAGGGCGATTGCAGCCCGTCGCGCAGCGTTTCATCGGTCAAACGCACCGGTCCCGGCGGATGCATCGACTTCGGATACAGAGCATTCCAGTCGTAGATGAGCTCAGAAGTATTCACAGATAAGCCGGCACCCCTCCGGCTTGAAATGACGATCAAACCCCACCAACCTGCAAATGACGCTATGTTTTTTTCTCTTCCTTCGGCGGAATCGTCAGCCCAAACACCGAAATCTGTCCAGTCCCCGCAACATTCACCCCACGTGGATCTTCGGGACTGGGCAGGTAAAGCGTCTGACAAAATTCGCAGCGATAGACTTCGGCGTTCTTTCCCCAGGCTTTCTCCACGCAACCGCATTCCTGCTCGATCACGTCGGTGGTGTAGAACCAGCGCTTCAAGTGCCCGCCGCAGAACTTGCCTTTTTCGTTTTTCTCGTTGCAGGCGCGCTGGCCCGGCTTCTTGATCTTGACTTTGTGATTGGGGAGCTGCGGGATCGTGCTCGTGACAGCGGTTGCGGTTTCACCGGAAGCCATTCAGTCTCCTGCGCGCCTTTGCCTAGGCCGCTTTTCCGCTATTTTACTCAGCTCCAGCCTTTGCACCAATAGCGCCGCGTGTCCTATCCGTTTTTCGCAATCGAGCGCAGCCACGAAGTAAACTCGCGCATCGGCCGGCTGACCACATGGCGTCGCGCTCGAATATAACCGATCCGGCGATAGCTTTTGTTTTGCAAGCGGACCAGAGTGCAGCCCGCCGCGTTCGACGACGCCATCTCCGGCACCACGCTCACGCCGAAACCCGAGCGCACCAGTTCGAAAATGCTCTCCATCTGATCGGTCTCGAACACCGATCGGAGTTCGGCCTTCGCGCGGGTGCACGCCGTGAGCACGTCGTCGCGCAGACAATGTCCTTCTCTTAGAAGTAACAGGCGCTCGTTCCGCAGATCCTGCAAATTGGCCACCGGATGCCCGCTCAACGGATGTTTGCGCGGCACCACCAGCAGCAGTTCCTCGCGAAACAATTCACTGCACACGATGTCGGCTTTCGGCACGGGCAGGCTGACCACGGCCAGATCGATCTCTCCCGCCTGCAACACCTGCACCAGTTGCAGCGTCGTTTCTTCACGGAATTGCGGATTGACCCGCGGAAACCGCTTGAGGAAGTCGCCGATCCGCCGCGCGATGAAGTACGGCATGATGGTCGGAATCACCCCGACGCGCAAGCTGTCGTAGCCTTCGTTCAAGGCCGCGATGCGACTCTCAGCCTCGGCCACCTGTTGCAGAATTCCGAGCGCCATCTGGTGCAATCCCTCGCCCGCAGACGTCAGCCGGACGGAGCGGCCCAGCCGATCAAACAAAGTTGTCCCCAAATCTTTTTCCAGCCGTTTGATCTGTTGCGACAGCGAAGGCTGCGCAACGCCAAGCTGTTCAGCGGCCCGCGTAAAGCTGCCCGTGCGGACAATGGCGCAGAAATAGCGGAGCTGGTGAAGTTCCATAGTCAGTTAAATCTTGTCATCCTGAGCGAAGCGAAGGACCCGCTGTCGCGTGCAGCGAAAAATGCGGGTCCTTCGGTTTGTATTTTGATTCCGGTCCATAGGTTTAACCTATTTCACAGATACATTATCCCATCTTCCGCCTATGAGTAAAACGGCATAGAGTGGTCACAACTTCACCGTCATAAAAGGAGCGTGAACCATGCCAGAGGATAAGAAGCAGCTCACCACCGCCGCCGGACGTCCGGTGGGAGACAACCAGAATTCGCTCACCGTCGGGCCGCGCGGCCCCATCGTATTCGAAGATTACCTGCTGTTTGAGAAGATGGCCATTTTCAATCGCGAGCGCATCCCCGAACGGATCGTGCACGCGAAGGGATCGGGCGCCTATGGCCATTTCACCTGCACCAATCCCGACATGGCGAAATACACGACGGCCAAGCTCTTCAACAAAGCCGGAAAGCAGACGCCGACGTTCCTGCGTTTCTCGACCGTCGGCGGCGAGAAAGGGTCGGCTGACACCGAGCGCGATCCGCGCGGCTTTGCGCTGAAGTTTTACACCGAAGAAGGCAACTGGGATATGACCGGCAACAACACGCCCGTCTTCTTCATCCGCGATCCGCTGAAGTTCGACGATTTCATTCACACCCAGAAGCGCGATCCGCAGACCAATCTGAAGTCGCCCACCATGATGTGGGATTTCTGGTCGCTCTCGCCGGAAGCGCTGCACCAGGTCACGATTCTGTTCTCCGACCGCGGTACTCCCGACGGCTATCGCCACATGGACGGCTTCAGCAGCCACACCTTCAGCCTCATCAACGGAAAGAATGAACTGTTCTACGTGAAGTGGCACTTCAAAACCAAGCAGGGCATCAAGAACTTCGCCGGCGAAGACGCCGCGGCGATGAGGGGCATCGATCCCGACTACGCGCAGCGCGATCTCTTCGACGCCATCGCCAAGTGAGATTTCCCCAAGTGGCGCGTTTGCCTCCAGGTGATGCCGGAGAAAGAAGCCGAGACCTATCGCATCAATCCCTTCGACCTCACCAAGGTTTGGCCGCATAAGGACTATCCGCTCATCGACGTGGGCGAACTGGTGCTCGATCGCAATCCCGAAAATTATTTCGCCGAAGTGGAGCAGGCCGCGTTCGAGCCCAAAAACATTGTTCCGGGCATGGGCTTCTCGCCCGACAAGATGCTGCAGGCGCGCCTGATCTCTTACCCGGACGCGCATCGTTACCGCCTGGGTGTGAACTACGAAGCGCTGCCGGTGAACAAGCCGCAGTGCCCCGTGATGCACTATCACCGCGATGGCGCCATGCGCTTCGATGGCAACTTCGGTTCAGCGCCCAACTACGAGCCGAACAGCTTCCACGGGCCGAAGGAGAACCCTGAGTATCGCGAGCGTCCGCGGACCATCACCGGATCGGTCGATCGCCACGATCATCATCTCGATCCGGGCAATGACGACTTCACGCAGGCCGGAAACCTCTTCCGCCTGATGAAGCCGGATGCGCAGAAGAGGCTGATCAACAATATCGTCGGCAGCATGAAGTCGGTGCCCCGATACATTCAGGAAAAACAGATTGCACACTTCCTGAAAGCCGACCCGGCCTATGGCCGCGGCGTCGCCGAAGGGCTGGGCATCAACGTGGAGCACTTGCTCCCGCAAGAGACCGCCTTGGCCAGCGACTAGCTCAAACCAGACGGACCACAAGCGACAGCCCCGGAGTTCTAGCTTCGGGGCTGTTTCTTTTTTGAGACAGGATAAATCGTGACTCTCTCGCGGCCACCTTGTATCGACATCCATCACCGCGAGAGTGCACAATGGCTGGCGGCAAGTCAGTACGAATCCAGAAACACTGCATTAGGGGAGCAAAGCGAATGACCGGCAAGGATCATGATCGTGAATTAGGCATGGGGCGGGCGATTACGCGGCGCGATTTTCTGAATGGAGTCAGCATCGCGGTCGGCACCTCGCTCGTGGCCAACTCCCCCTGGCTGCACGCTTTCGGCATCCCACAATCCCCCTTCACCCCGGAAAAAGACGCGAGCGACTACCCTCCCGCCAAAACTGGCATGCGCGGCAGCCACGACGGCTCCTGGGAAGTAGCGCACGATCTGCGCGATGGCAATACTAAAGACTGGGCTGAGTCCGTCGATGACGCTGAGTCGTACGATTTAGTAGTTGTCGGTGGCGGTTTAAGCGGCCTGGCCGCGGCATATTTCTATCGCAAGTTTGCCGGACAACAATCGAAGATTCTCATCCTCGACAACCACGACGACTTCGGCGGGCACGCCAAGCGCAATGAATTCCAGGCGGGCAAGCGCTTACTGCTCGGCTACGGTGGAACGCAATCGATTGAGGCGCCCCACAACTACAGCAAGATATCAAGCGACCTGCTCAAAGAACTGGGAATCGACGTACAGCGCTTCTTTAAGTACTACGACCAAAAACTGTTTGACTCGATGCATCTGCGAGAAGCTGTCTTTTTCAACAAGGAAACCTTTGGCGCCGACCGCCTGGTGACGCAAAAAGGCCTCCACTATTTCGGCCTCGATTTCACGCTGGAGAATATCTCCCAGCTCCCCATCGCCGAAGCCGCCCGCAAAGATCTTCTCCGCCTGCAGCACTCCAGCGTCGATTACATGCCGGGCCTCACGCCCGAGCAGAAAAAATCCAAGCTGATCAAGACCAGCTACAAAGATTTCCTGCTGCAATATGCCAAGGTCCATCCCGATGTGATCAAAGTCTTCCAGACCTCAACCCACGATCTGTATTGCGTAGGGATCGACGCTGTCTCGGCGTATGACTGCGCAAGGGAAGGATTCCCCGGCTTCAAGGGAATGCATCTCCCCAAAAGCCATGAGCCGAATGCTGAGCTCGATGAGCCGTACATTTTCCATTTTCCTGATGGCAACGCGTCCATCGCCCGACTGCTGGTCCGCTCGCTCGTGCCCTCAGCCATCCCCGGCCACACCATGGAAGATATCGTCACCGCCCGCGCAAACTACGCCCGTCTCGACGATGCCTCTTGCCCAACCCGCATTCGCCTGAACAGCACGGCGGTGAAAGTCAAACACATTGGCGATCCGGCCAGCGCAAAAGAGGTAGAAGTAACCTACGTTCGCGGAGGACAAGCTCACCGCATCCGCGGCGCGAATTGCATTCTCGCCTGCTACAACATGATCATTCCCTATTTGTGTCCGGAGATGTCAGCCAAGCAAAAAGACGCTCTCGCCTACTGCGTGAAGATGCCGCTGGTCTACACCAACGTACAAATCAGCAACTGGAAGGCGTTTCAGAAGCTGGGCATCAGCGCGGTCTACGCGCCCGGAGCGTACTTCACCAACATCACCCTGGATTTCCCCGTCTCCATGGGCGACTACCGTTATCCCAGGTCGCCCGAGGAATCCTGCCTGCTTCATCTTATGCGCACTCCCTGCGAACCGGGTCTCGATTGCAAGGATCAGTACCGCGCCGGACGCTTCGAACTGGTTAACACGAAATTCGAAACCTTCGAGCGCAATGTGCGCGATCAACTGGGACGCACACTTTCCGCCGGAGGCTTCGATCCCGCTCGCGACATTCAGGCGATCACAGTCAATCGCTGGCCCCACGGATACGCCTACGAATACAACGCGCTCTTCGAGCCGCTCGACCGGCCTGAGTCCGAGCGTCCGTGTGTAATTGGCCGCCAGCCCTTTGGCAGAATCAAGATCGCGAACTCCGACGCCGACGGCCACGCCTACACCAATACCGCCATCGACCAGGGCTATCGCGCCGTGCGCGAGATCGTAGGAACGTCGTAGAAACTAAAGATCGCCGAGTCGGCCAGCGAGCGCCTGGTTCAAAACACCTTGCGTGGAAGCGCCTGATCCGCGCCAACGCGTCCCACGGTGACTTCGGCCACGAAATAATTTTCCCCTTTGATGGGAATGCCCGCCATTCGCCGCAACATCGCGAGCTGGCCAATGTGCGTCAGCGTGTCTGCGATCGGCCCTTGAAACAATTTTTCGGCGGAGACTTCGAGCGGCTTATCCGACGCCAGGTAGTCGTCAATTTTTTTCAGAGTATCGAAGAAGCGCTCGCACTCCTGCCCCCACGCCAGCGGAGCCGAATCGTGCCATTCGCGCCGGCCGTCGGCCATGGAGAGCGCCCAATCCATCAGGTCGCCCATGTGCGCGAGAATTTTCGCCGGAGTGCGCGAACTTTCCGGCGAACCATGCTCGGCAAAGATAGGCCCAGCATCGCGGATCGCTTTCCCTCCGCGATAGGCGATGGTGGCAAGGGTGTGGCGCAGAAACAGGCGGGAGTCGGACATGATTCTTTCCTTTCTTTATCCTTCTGGCTGAAATCCTTCTGGCGGACGCCATATCATTGTCATCCCGACTTGCGTTTTTTGTCATCCCTTCCCGAATAGCCCGCCGCAACGCACGACACATGCGCGCTTAGTGACTCAGTTTGAATTGTTTTGGGTAGGGCACGGCTTCAGAGCCTGCCCTGAGCGGAGCCGAAGGGTGCCGCAACTGCCGCAAAATCGATAGCGGCTTTACAGTGTGCTGAAAAACTCGCTTTTGCTCTTGCCTTTGGGTGGCGCAGCGCTTCAGCGCTGCGGTAGTGCATTGTTTCGAGTGCGGCTTTAGCCGCTGGGGGCGCGCGTCTTTTCAAACTGAGCCATCCCAAGCATGCATCCCGCGTTGCTCACTTCCCTGCCCCTCTGCTACTTTGAGTAGTTTCCCGTTCGCCATCTGCTGACCTGTTTGATTACGAAGTGGGGTGAGACTTATGTCGGCCATCAAATTCCGCGGTGTGGATTTCATCGACTTCGATACGTTGTTGAATGACGATGAGCGCCTGGTGCGCGACACCGCGCGCAAGTTCATCGAAGAAAATCTCGTTCCCATCATCGAGGAGTGCAATCGCGCCGGCCGCTTTCCGCGCGAACTCGTCAAGCCCATGGCCGACCTCGGATTCTTCGGCGCATCGCTGAACGGCTACGGCTGCGCCGGCATGTCGAATGTCGAATACGGCCTGGTCACGCAGGAACTCGAGCGCGGAGATTCCGGCGTGCGCTCGTTCGTCAGCGTGCAGTCCGCGCTGGTGATGTATCCCATTTACACCTTCGGTTCGGACGATCAGAAAAACACCTGGCTGCCCGCCATGCAGAAAGGCGAAAAGCTCGGCTGCTTCGGATTGACCGAGCCCGACTTCGGATCGAATCCGGGAGGCATGAGAACGCGCGCCCGCAAAGTTGGCAAGGAATATGTGCTGAACGGTGAAAAGATGTGGATCACCTCCGGCACCATCGCCGACGTGGCCGTGATCTGGGCCAAAGTGGAAGACGAGGGTGACAAAGTAAGAGGCTTTCTAGTCGAGACCGACCGTCCCGGATTCAAAGCCGACGACATTCACGGCAAGTGGTCGCTGCGCGCATCGGTGACGTCAGGCCTGTCGCTACAGGACGTCCGCATTCCCGAGTCGAACCTGTTGCCGGGCTCGGGCGGATTGAAGTCTCCACTAATGTGCCTGAACCAGGCGCGCTACGGCATAGCCTGGGGAGCGGTCGGAGCCGCCATGGCGTGTTACGACTGCGCGCTCCAGTATGCGTTGCTGCGGAAACAATTCCGCGACCAGCCCATCGCCTCGCATCAACTGGTGCAGGAAAAATTAGCCTGGATGATCAACGAGATCACCAAAGCCCAGTTACTCGTACTGCAAGTAGGACGCCTGAAAGACGCCGGCAAAGTGCAGCACCAGCACATCTCAATGGCAAAGCGAAATAACGTCTGGATGGCCCTCGAATGCGCCCGCCTGTCCCGCGATATTCTCGGAGCCAACGGTGTGGCCGACGATTACCCCATCATGCGGCACCTGATGAACCTTGAAAGCGTAAAGACCTATGAGGGAACTCATGATATCCACACGCTAATTATTGGGGCCAGCGTAACGGGGATTGACGCGTTCTAATGTCCAGAGAGCAGAAGGACTGATCCGCGAGCGTAGTCTCCTATGCGAACGGCCCGCTACCTCGCCCCATTTTTCGCTAGCGCTTCACGCAGCAGCATCTTGATATAAGTCTGGTAACCCACGCCCTTGCGAGCCGCCAATCGTCGTGCCGTCTCCAGGTCCTTCGTCGCGATACGGAGTGTAACGGGCTGCGACGGCTTCTCTCCCTGGAGCAAGCTACCCAGCGTCAGCGGCCTCTTCTGCTTCATGCGCTGCCGAATTTCTGCCTCGATTTCGGAACGATGAGCGTCCCACCACGCTGCCTCTTCGGCCTCACTGGAAAACTTCGGGATCACCGCCTGTTTCATTTTCGCCTTCGCCATGTTTATTCGAGTCCCCACCCCTTGAGGTACATCTCCGTTGTTTCTTTGTCCGCAGCCCAGCCGGTTATTGGACGTATCGACTCGCCGCGTACTGCAAACACGATATTCAGGATGCGACCGGTGCGAGTCGCGCCGACAGCGACCCAGCGTTGTTCGTCTCCCTCCACTTGGTATTCCAAAAGGACGTGATTTCCGGACAACACATCTTCTGCGTCCGCGCGACGGATCTCATGCTTCGCGAGATGCCTTTCATTCTGTTCGTCCCAGTCGAACTCGGGGGCATCTCGCACTGGATATAGCGTACATTATTTGTACATACAACGCGACTAGTTTCTTATGGCGTTTGTTTCTAGGGCTTTGCTGGTGCATTGTGCCGCAAATGCACCCCAAGTAACCGCCCCACCCCCGCCACCGTAACTTAAGTCTCGTCCCCGTCCGCCGATGTCTGCTCTGGGGGTGCATGTCCATGAGACTTCGCGTTGCAATCGCAGCTCTGTTACTCATGACCGCCTGCGGAGGCGGCACCAGCAAATTGGCTTCTTCCAACGCAGTTCGCGCCTACAGCGGCACGGCGTCCGTCGGAGACTTCCTTACGATCAGCTTGAACCCGGCCGCCCTGACCATGACCTACAAGAACTATTCCAACGGAGACACGGGCACATTGCCCTACATCGTCAACGCCGACGGCACTTACACGATCAACGATCCCGCCGGCAATCTGGTTTCCGCTTATGAGGTTCCAAACTACGGACTGCTCCTCCAGGCCAACAAGGCGGGCTCCGAACACAACACCCTGGCGCTGGTGACTTCGGTTGAAACCAGCTCGATCACGCTGGCTTCGGTCGCCAGCCAACAGTACAACCACATGCAATTCCGCACCACCGCCGGCGGCCTCAGTGTCGGCTCGGTCGTCATTGATGCGCAAGGTAACGTCAGCGTCAGCGAGTACTGGCCGTACGGCGCGCTGGGCATGGGCGGCCCGGCCGATCCATTCAACTCGGGATCGTTCCCCGGCTCTGAGATTCAAGAAGACCCCTCGGGCAACTTTCTGACGTTGACCGACCAAGGCAGCGTCAACTACATTTTCGGGACCGCGAACGGCGTGTTCGTGGTCGACACTCCCAATGGCGCCATCTTGGCCTTCAAGAAAGCGGCCACCAAGAATTTCGATTCGTCGGTTGCCGGAACCTATAAGGCTGTCTACTACCAAAAAGTCAACGCGAGTACGGGCCAGAACAACCAGGAAAGCGGCACGCCCTCGATGGGGCACGCTACGGTCACTGTCGATTCCAGCGGCAACCTGACCCTGACCGATACGCAGTCCAATGTTTTGCTGAGCGGACGGCTGACGCCGGTGGCCGACGCGTCCTACCTCTACGGTTCGGCCGGCGAACTGGCGGATCCCTGCTACGGGATGTTTACCTATCGCGTCAACCCGGGCGATCAACCGCAAGACGTCTTTGCCACTTTCCTGAACGGCGCGGTTCTGTTCTCTTCATTCATGCCGCAATCGCCGGTCGGATCGGGCTATGCGTATCTCTACGGCGTCGGACTGAAGTAGGGCACATCGTCAGGCGGAATAGAGTTCCGTTAGCAGTTCGTACACTCGCCGCATGTGCGGAATCACGATGCTGCCTCCCACCACCAGCGCCACGTTGATGGCTTCTTCCTGCTCGGCGCGGGTTGCGCCCAGGCGATAGGCCTGAATCGCGTGGTAGTGGATGCAGTCGTCACAGCGCAAACAGCTGGAGGCGACCAGTCCCATCAATTCCTTGTGCTTCGCCGGCAGCGCGCCTTCCAGGTAGGTGTTGTGATCGAGGTTGTAGAAGCGTTTGACGAGGAAGTTATCGGCCTTGTCGACGTTTTCATTCAGCCGGTTGCGAGTGTCCAGAAAATGCCTCGCCAGCGCGCTCTTTTCAGCTACCTGCTTTTCGGTGAACAGATACGTTGGTTCTTTGCGGTCGGTGGTCATGAGAAAAAGATAGCAGACAGTTCCAATGAAGCAACTGGGCATCGTAGCCGGAGACGCCCGCACCCCCCTCCATAGTAGTGTGACGCTTGCCCTTCCCTCCCGGCTCCGAAGGGGATATATTCCTAGGTCGCATTTTTCTAGGAGGCCTCGATGCCAACGCAAACTCGTACCGAACCGCATGCCAAGAATTTTGGGGAAAACATTGAAAGCGATCTGGCGCTGGAATTCTTGCGCGTGGTGGAGAACGCGGCCATCGAGTCGGCGCGCACCATGGGGCAAGGCGACCGTCCGATGAGCGACCAGGTCGCGACCGAAGCCATGCGCAAGACCATGGACACGGTCCCCATGCACGGCACCATCGTGATCGGCGAGGGCGAGCGCGACGAGGCGCCCATGCTTTATATCGGCGAGCAGGTGGGCGGCCCGTATACGGATGGCCGCGAGGTGCCACACGTCGATATCGCGGTCGATCCGCTGGAAGGCACGAACCTTTGCGCCACCGGATCGCCGGGCGCGATCACGGTGTTGGCGGCCTCGGAAAAAGGCGGCCTGCTGCACGCTCCCGATTGCTACATGGAGAAAATCGTGGTCGGGCCGGCGTGCAAGAATGCGGTGGAATTAGACGCTCCGGTGGCCGTGAACCTGAAGAACATTGCGCGGCGTCTGCATCGCGGCGTGGAGGACCTGGTGGTGATCGTGCTCGAACGTCCGCGGCATGAAAAGCTGATTGCCGACATTCGCAAGGCGGGCGCACGCATCAAGCTGATTGGCGACGGCGATCTTTCGGCCGGCATTGCCGCGGCTGTGATCGGAACCGGAGTGCACGCGGTCATGGGATCGGGCGGCGCGCCGGAAGGCGTAATCACGGCGGCCGCGATCCGCTGCCTGAACGGATACATGCAGGGACGCCTGGTGATCGACAAGCCGGCACTGGAAGAGCGCATCGCGAAGATGGGGATCAAGGACAAGAACAAGATTTATGAGGCCGAAGACCTGGCTCCGGGTAAGCAACTGATCTTCGCCGCCACCGGTGTGACCGACGGCGCGCTGCTGAAGGGCGTCCGCTTCTTCGGCGAAGGCACGAGGACCTCCTCGGTGATTCTGACGCTGAAGACCGGACGGGTGCGGTTTGTCGAGAGCATCCACCTGGAGAAGGGGCCGGATATCAGGGTAAGGTTCTCGTAGACCCCCCGCAAAATGGGATATGTTTCACGTGAAACATTTTGTGCAGGTAAATGTGTACGTACACATGAATATGTATTTGTAAGTTGTTGATTATGCTCACGGGATGGAGCGGTCACAGGACCGCCCACCATGTTTGAGTAAGGCGAACCAGTACTCTCCCTGGCTCTCCGTGTTGATTCCTTCCATGCTGTGATCGGTCCTGTCCTGGACAGCTTTTCTGTTATCGCACTCCCGCGCTGTCTTCTTTGCCTTTGGAATCAAAGAGTTAGCTCGAAAGCACAAAAATGAATTGACAATTGATATAGTGTTATAGTTAACTATAACAGTGATGTTAAGACCCTTTGGAACTGGAGAGGAACGCGACCTAGCCAGATCAGGGCCTTCCTTAGGAACCGAGTACACAAGGTGAGACTTCCACAACTGAGAAAAAGGAGAACACTGCTCATGAAATCACGAATCGCAATCTCGCTTCTATTTGTTGTTCTGATAGGCGTCAGCGCTTTCGCGGCCGACGCCGCTGTTGCCGTCCAGTCCGACGCGCAAAAGTCCTTCGCGACCATGAAAAGCCTGGCGGGAGAGTGGGAAGGCGTCACCAATGTCCCGGAGGTACCGGAGTGGTCAGGCAGCAAGCTCCACGTCACGATCCGCGTGACCTCGCGAGGGAACGCTATCGTGCACGAACTACAGGAAGCAGGCACGCCCTTGGATGCGACAAAGTACGATCATCCGGTCACGATGCTTTACGTGGACGGAGACCAGCTCACGCTGGTTCACTATTGTGATGCCGGGAACCGGCCGCGCATGACGGGCAAGATGTCGCCCGACGGCAAGAGGATCGAGTTCGAGCTCAAGGACATCAGCGGGAGCACCGAGCAGCACATGCACCATTCGGTCTTTACCATCATCGACGCCAACCATCACACCGAGGATTGGACGTTCATGATGAAGGACAAGGCGATCCACGCGCACTTCGACCTGCAACGGATCAACTAAGGCGCGCGCTATCTCTGGTAAGGTGTACGTGGAAAAACGATGTGGACAAACGATGGACCGTGAATGGAACGATAATCAGCCGATTTACCGCCAGCTGCGCGACCGCGTGGTCGCAATGATCCTCGACGGCGTGCTCAAGGAAGGCGATCCGCTGCCCTCGGTGCGCACGGTGGCGGCGGAATATCGGGTCAATCCGCTCACGGTCCTGAAGGGATATCAGGAATTGGCCGACGAGAAACTGGTCGAGACCAGGCGAGGCCGGGGAATGTTTATCAATGCGGGCGCGCGCAGTCTGCTGCTAGCGGGCGAACGGAAGAAATTTCTGGCGGAAGAATGGCCCCGAGTTTACGCCAACATTCAAAGGCTGGGGTTGACTCCGGAAGAATTGCTCGACCCCTCGGCCAAGCGACGATCGTCGTTGGCTGAGGCTGAGGCAGACGCGGCAAAGCCGGATGCTCCAAAGCAGGATGTGCCAGAGCCGGATTTACCAGAGGAGGAACCGCAGTCATGACAGTGATCGAAGCGCGCGGCCTGCGTAAGGCCTTCGGCACAACCATGGCGCTGGACGGGGTCGATTTGCGGGTCGAAGAAGGCCGCATCGTCGGTCTTATTGGTCCGAACGGCGCGGGCAAGAGCACGGCGCTGAACGTGATTCTCGGCCTCACTGGCTATCAGGGAGAGCTAAGGGTCCTGGGGCGCGACCCGTGGAACGAGCGCGACCAACTCATGCGCGACGTGTGCTTTATTTCCGATGTTGCCGTGTTGCCGCGCTGGATGCGGGTTTCCCAGGCGCTGGATTATGTCGCCGGCGTGCATCCGCGATTTGACCGGGCGAAGGCGGAGGGCTTCCTGGCCAAGACCACTATTCAGCGTGGCAGCAAAATCCGGGAATTGTCGAAGGGCATGGTGGTGCAGCTGCATCTCGCTTTAGTCATGGCCATCGACGCAAGGTTGCTGGTGCTGGATGAGCCGACGCTCGGCCTCGACATCCTGTATCGCAAACAGTTCTATGATTCCCTGCTCAACGACTACTTCGATGGCAGGCGCACCATCGTCGTGACCACCCATCAGGTGGAAGAGGTACAGCATGTGCTTACCGATCTCATGTTCATCGATCGCGGTCGTATCGTGCTCAACTGCAGCATGGAAGAATTCGAGTCGCGCTACCTCGAGGTGACGGTCCATCCTGACAATGCCGCCGCGGGCCGCGCACTGAAGCCGATTCATGAACGTCAGGTGCTGGGGCGCAGCATCCTGTTGTTCGACCTTATGTCCACGCGTGTGGATCGTGCTCAACTGGCCGCGCTCGGCGACGTGCACACGCCCAGCATTGCCGACTTGTTCGTCGCCGTGATGAGCAACATGAGCAGCCGGACCCGTGCCAGCTAGCGAGCGAATTGATATGAACACTCACTCGAATACCGTGCCCGACGCTTACCAATCCCAACCAAGCCAAGCACAACCGAGCCTGTCCGCCGCTATTTCTCCGGCGCAGGCCCTCTACTGGTCGGTCCGCCGCGAGCTGTGGGAAAACCGCTCCATCTACATCGCTCCGCTGGTGGTCGCGGGCGCGTATTTGCTTGGCTTCATGATAAGTGCGATCCATTTGCCGGAGAAGATGCGCGCGGCGGCGGGGCTGGACCCGATGCAGCAGCACATGATCATCGAGCGGCCATACGACTTCATTGCACTGCTGATCATGGGGGCCGGGTTTCTGGTCGCGTTTTTCTATTGTCTCGAAGCGCTGCATGGCGAGCGGCGCGACCGCAGCATCCTGTTCTGGAAGTCGATGCCGGTCTCCGACCTCACCACGGTGCTTTCGAAGATGTGTATTCCGGTGGTGGTTCTCCCGCTGCTCAGCTTCGCGATCACGATTGCCACGCAGTGGGTGATGCTGCTGGTGAGCAGCGCGGTGCTAATGGGGAGCGGTCAGAGCGCCGCGATGCTGTGGGTTCGCGTGCCGTGGATTCAGATGTCGATGATGCTGCTCTTTCACCTGGTTGCCATTCATGGGCTGTGGTATGCGCCATTCTACGGCTGGCTGCTGCTGGTCTCCGCCTGGGCAAAACGCGCGACATTCTTATGGGCCACCGTGCCTCTGATTGCCATTGGCATCCTGGAGAAAGTTGCTTTCAGCACTTCGCATTTCAGCGATCTGCTGGGCTACCGCTTTGCTGGTGGCGGCGATGGGACCACGTTTCCTCCGGATAGCCATTCGATGCATATGATGGCGCTGGCTGATGTGGGAAGATTTCTGGTCACGCCGGGCCTGTGGGTGGGGCTGGCAGTTACCGCAGGGTTTCTAGCACTGGCGATCCGGCTGCGCCACGATCGTGGGCCGATTTGAGGTAGATGCGGGTAGTGGCTCAGTTTGAAAAGACGGGGCCCCCAGCGGCTGGAAGGCGCTATTGATTCTTCAGCGCTTGCGGCACGAGTGGAACTCGTGCCCTTCCCGTTCGTGCAGGAATCCTGAGTTTTCAGAAAACTCGCTGCTAAAGCCGTATCCACTTGCCCATATTAAGGGTTTCACGTATTATGGGTACATGAATATCACTCTTTCCATTGACGAGGAACTAGTGAAGCAAGTCCGCAAGATCGCAGTTGAGCGCGATACTACGCTGACCGGACTGGTGCGGTCTTATCTCCAGGAAATTGCCGCTGAAGATGCCAAGTCGGGGCGCAAACGGAGAGAGATCGAAGAGCTTCGGCGAAGCTTCGAAACGCTGAAGGTCAACATTGGAACACGCACGTGGAAGCGGGAAGACCTGCATGAGCGGCGCTGATTTTCTGGACACGAACGTGGTCGTGTATGCCTACGACGAGAATCATCTCCAAAAACGGCATATTGCGCGACAGATAATTGAGGACGGAGTTGGCGCGAAAACGGTGGTTTCGACGCAAGTCCTCGCCGAATTTGCCGCGACCATGCTGCACAAGGTTTCTCCGGCAGCGACCGAGGCTGCGGTCATGACGGCGCTGGATGCGTTGTCTAACCTTCGACTGGTCACGCCCGATGCGGAACTCGTTCGTCGGGCCGTCGAAGCTCGCCGCGCCTACGGAATCCATCTCTATGACGGTATGATCATCGCTGCCGCCGAGCGCGCTGGTTGCGCGCGCATCCTGTCGGAAGATTTCAATGCCGGGCAGGAATATTTCGGCGTCATGGTAGAGGATCCGTTCAGCTAAATGTCGGCTACGCACCTGCATTTCTCCTGCTACAATCGCTAGCTCTATGATTCAAGGGAACTTCCTGTCCGACAGAAACGTATCCCTTCTGTGTTGTTAATGACCCGCCGGGGTCGGCCTAGGAACGAGCAGCTGCGGAGGGTCGTTTTCCCGGCAGTCGAGTGAAATTCACGGAGTCCAGTGTTGGAAGAAGCCCAGGTTGTCGGATTGCTGGTCCGTCGCTGCGTTTCGGGCGATGCCGCGGCCTGGGAAGAGATTGTGCAGCGCTATCACCGGCGGATTTACAACGTCTGCTACCGCTTTGCCGGGGACTCCGACAACGCCCAGGACCTCACCCAGGAGGTCTTTATCAAGATGTACCGGACCCTCAATACCTACGATTCGGGCAAGGGCGCGTTCATGACCTGGGTAACCACCATCACGCGGAACTTGCTGGTCGACCATTTCCGTAAAAGCAAGGGTGACCGGATCACGGATTCGCTCGATTCCACGGCCTCCGACCACGAAGATGCGCAGCCGCTGAGCGAGCGGATTGCCGACGGCGGGCTGCCTCCGGATGCGGCGGTGCAGTCGCGAGAGACGCGGGAAATGGTGCATTTGGCGTTGCAGAAACTGTCTCCGGAGCTGCGTGAGGCGGTGATTTTGCGCGATCTACAGGACATGGACTATCGGGAAATTGCCACGGCTTTACGGGTTCCGGAGGGGACCGTCAAGTCACGAATTAACCGGGGACGAGCGGAACTAGCGCGGCTCCTACAACGTACATATAGGCAGGTGATGTGATGCCAGAGGAAACTAAACACGGGACGCCTACCCCACCCGACCAAAATCGGGTCGGGCGGGGACCCGGGATGGAGTGCAGCGAGTTTGAAGCGCTGCTGTCCGAGGCCTTGGATGGCGACGGGCAGCTGAGCCCGGCCCGCAAGCAGAGCTTTGAGGCTCATCGGCGTGTCTGCGCGGTTTGCGGTCCGCTGTTCGCCGAGGCGCAGGCCGGGCAGCAGTGGCTGCGGACATTGGCATTGGAGCCGGTCGAGCCTCCGGCGCATCTGGTACACAACATTCTGGTAGCGACCAGCGGGGTGGTGAGCACGAGGGCGCTGGCAGCACGCGACGGCAGAACAACTCCGTTTGGCGAGCGGCTGCGGGAGCGCTGGGATTCCTTCTTCGCGCCGGTCACGGCCTTTGTGCGGCAGCCGCGGTTTGTGATGTCGTTTGGGATGATCTTCTTCTCGTTCTCGCTGGCGCTGAGCGCGGCGGGAGTGAAGCCGAAGGACGTGGCAAAGGTTGATCTGCGGCCGGCGGCGATCCGTCATGCTTTCAACGATGCACAGATCAAGGTGGTGAAGTATTACGACAATATTCGCTTCGTGTACGAAATCGAATCCAAGGTGCGCGAGCTGAAGCGGGCCAACACTCCCGCCGAGCCCGGCTCTGGATTGCAGGAAAATGAACGGAAAGAAAATCGCAAGAATGACACCAGTGGACAACCAGACCCGAAACAGGATCGCAACTACTCCCGGGAAGACAACCAGCCGGTATTCGCCGCGCTGCGTGACCAAGTGCGGGAAGCTCCACCTGTTGTGACGGTGACCACGAACAGGAGGTTTGTATGAACTGCGCCAATCATGCTGATGCGTCGGCAGTGGCCTATTGCCGCACTTGCGGAAAGGCACTGTGCGCGAACTGTACACGTCCCGTGCGGGGCGTAATCTATTGCGAAGATTGCCTGGGAGCGAAGATGGAGGGCGTTCCCACCGGAGCGGCAGGATTTGTGCCGGGCACGATTCCCGTGGCGACTCCTGGGGTGAGCGCGGCGGGCGTTCCGGCGAGTGGCGGACCCAACCCGACCGTGGCCGGAATTCTTGCCGGATTCTTTCCCTTCGGTGTGGGCGCCGTGTACACCGGGCAATATGCCAAGGGACTGGCGCATCTGGCGATTTTTGTGCTGCTGATCGCCGGGTGCAACGCCGCGGATAGCGGCCACTCCTCGGCTCTAGGCGTTATCTGCGGGCTTGGCATTGCCTTCTTTTACGTCTATCAGATCATCGATTCGGTGCGCTCGGCGAAGGCGATTCAGATGGCGCAGCCGGTGCCTGATCCCTTTGGATTAGCGGCGACTTTTGGCGGCGGGACGAAGATCGAGACCAGCAAGGTTCCGATGGGCGCGATCGTGCTCATTCTGCTGGGCGTGCTCTTCCTGCTGAACACTCTGGGCTTGACCGAGTACGGCCTGGATCGTTTCTGGCCGGTGATTTTGATCGTACTGGGCGGCTGGCTGTTTGCCCGCAACTGGGGACTGGTACCGGGGCGCTGTTCGGGCTGCCAGTGCGCGCGCTGCCGCACCCGGCGAATCATGGGGCCCGCGATGCTGGTGACCATCGGGGCATTGTTCCTGCTGGAGAATCTGCACGAGTCGAGCCTGGGTTTTCACCGCACCTGGCCGGTGATTCTGCTGGTGGTGGGCGCGGTGAAATTGCTGCAGGGGAGCGCGTCGATCGAGGGACACGTTCCATCCGCGGCGCGGGGCGTGATTCCACCGGGAGGACCGATCCCTCCCGCGCCACCGGTTCCGCCAGCTCCACCTGTTGCTCCAACTGATGAGGTGAATCGTGGCTAGCCCAATTGTGCCTCCAACTCCTCCGCGTCCTCCGCACCGGTCGATTGCCGGTCCGGTCGTGCTGATCCTGATCGGAATCCTGTTCCTGCTGGGAACCATGGGGATCATGGATATCCACCACCTGGGATCGCTGTTTGCGCGCTTCTGGCCTGCCCTGCTCATCCTGTGGGGCGTGCTGAAGCTGATCGAGTACGAACAGGCCAAGCGCTACGGCCAGCCTGCGCGCGGCATTGGGGTGGGCGGCGTTTTCCTGATGCTGTTCCTGATCTCCGCCGGGTTGATTGCCACGCAGGTATCGCGTCTGGACTGGAAGAGCCTCGGCGAGCACATACAGATTGGCGACGATGAAGACCTGGATGAAATCTTTGGCGGGTCCACCTTCGACTATAGCGGCGAGCTCAGCCAGGAGATCGCGGCGGGCGCGAACACGCTGCGCGTCAGCGACGATCGCGGCACGATTACGGTCAATCCTTCGGACGACAAGAAGCTGCGGGTTTCATGGCGCAAGAAAGTTCGCGCTGAAAATCAGCAGGACGCCGACAGCTACAACAAGAAGACCGACCCCACGATGGCTCCATCCGACAAGGTGATCGTGCTGAACGCGAATACCCAGGGCGCGGGCAACAAGGGCGTGACCATCGACATGGATATCTACGTGCCCGCCAATACTACCTTGGCGATCACCTCGAGCCGCGGCGATGTGACCATCGCGGGCATGAATGGCGGCGTTGAGGTCAATCATCATCGCGGCGAAGTCAACGTCAATGACCATACCGGAAACGTCACGCTCAACCTGGATGGCAGTTCCGTCCGCCTGAGCAAGGTGAAGGGCGACGTGACGATTGCCGGCAAGGCGAACGAAGTGGCGGTGGAGGATGTGGATGGCGCGCTCCACCTGAATGGAGAGTTTCAGGAAAGCGTGCAACTGGTGCGCATCAGCAAGACGGTCAGCTTCCATTCATCGCGCACGGAAATGGAATTCTCGCGCCTGGATGGTCGGCTCGATCTCGATTCCGGCGACCTGCGCGCCGATTCACTCATCGGACCGATGCGCCTGACAACGCGATCGAAAGACATTTCGCTGGAAGGGTTGTCGGGCGATCTGCGCCTGGAAGATGCTAACGGCTCGGTTGAGGTCGGGCTGAATAAGCCGGGAAATATACAGATCGACAATCGCAAGGGCGACGTGCAGGTTTCGATTCCTCCGAATACGCCGGTGAAGGTTGAGGCGCGCACCCACGAAGGCGAAATCGCAAGCGACTTCGACGAAATCAAAGTCGACAATCGCGACCGCGAATCGAGCGCCAACGGTTCGATTGGGACGAACGGTCCCAAGCTGGTGATGAATTGCGAAAAAGGACAAATCGAAATTCGCAAAGGAACGGTTGCGAACGCCGCAACGGTAGAGCCGACTCCGCCAGCCACTCCGGCGAAACCGGGCAAGCCGGCGAAAACACTACCGGCTCCAAAGGCGAAGCCGGTGGAGAGCGAGAATTAGGAAGGGCAGCTGTCAGCTTATTAGGATCGTCGCGTCCAAGTGGAGGCGTGGACGAGGGGTTCACTTCCTGCCTCGAATGATTGCGATAGGCCTCCCCGAACGCCTATCATATTCCGAAAATGGCGAATATCCACGGCACGCCATACGAAACGCTCGATCTGCCCGCCAATCCGCCTGGCGTGACGGGCCCCTGCTGGTGTCGTTCGGGATTGGAGTATGGAAAATGCCATCTCGATCGCCACCTGCAAGTGCCAGACTCCAAATGGGATCTACTTCGGGAAGTACGGCGGATGAATCAAGTAGCCTACTGCAGCCACCCAGAAGCTTCCGCGAGCGCCTGCGAGGGAGGCATCGTCCGCGCTCACACGCTCCAGCTCGCCGGGTCTTTGAGCACGATCGCCGTCAGCCGGCACGTCTATGGCTTCGACGCGCTCAGTCAGCCTGAATCGGATGGCACCCCCCGATACAGACTCATTGGAGTGCGGCGGGCATCAACATTTACGGGTTTTTGCTCCCGTCATGACACAGAGCTTTTCCGTCCCTTGGAAGACAGACCCTTCGCCACATCGAAGGAACAGTTGTTCTTGCTGGCTTATCGCGCCCTTTCAAAAGAGGTATATGCTAAGCGATTTGCTGTAAGATCGGTTCCGATCCTGCGAAGAGGCGATAAGGGCAGGGACACCCTATTCCAAGTGGGTCTTCAGAAATACCTCTACATCCACGAACAAGTTCTCCGGCTCGCCCTACGCGACCTAGAATCCTCATGGAGAGACTATCAGCACGCGTTTCTGTCCTGCGACTACGACCGATTCTCTGCGTACTTAGTCTTCACGGATAAGATTCCCGACTTCGCCGTGAGCGGTGCCATTCATCCGGAATTCGATTTTCAAGGAAATGCTATCCAGAATCTCGCGACGCCTGATCGCCTTGACCTCGTGACATACACAGTTCTTCCGCTATGCACGAGCGGGCTCATAGCATTTGTCTGGGATTCTGGGAGTGCTTCGTCCTGTCAAAAGCTCGCGGCAAGCCTTGACAGCCTTCCCTCTGCCGAGATTCCGGACGCACTGGTCCGCTTTACCTATGAGTATTTTGAAAACTGCTATGCCAATCCACAGTGGTGGGAGCGCCTTTCGGAAGAGGAGCGAACCTCCCTCCTGCGTCGCATGGCCTTGGCCGCCTCCGATCAAGTCGCTCGAAGGGCTGATTGTCTGAAGGACGACGGATTACGAACTGCCAATTGGAGAGTTCTCAAGCGAGAGTGGCTATAGATCAGCAAAGTCGCCCACCCAAGGAATAATGAGGAAAGCAGTAGCATTGTCGACAAACAGCAGGTGCTTCGCTTCGCTCAGCATGACAAACTCTTAAAGTCCATCGGCAAGCCGCCGCATCGAAGCCTGGCGACTGGCGACTGGCGACTGGCGACTGGCGACTGGCGACTGGCGACTGATAGCTGACCGCTGAGTCCTGGCCTTCCTAAGGTATAATCTCGCCCACTCATGAACCTGTCTTCGGGCACCAAACTTGGGCCGTATGAAATTGTCTCCCTGCTAGGCGCGGGCGGAATGGGCGAGGTTTATCGCGCCCGCGATTCTCGCCTGCGGCGCGACGTGGCAATCAAGGTTTTGCCGCAGGCGCTTTCGCTGGACGCCGACCGGATGCGCCGGTTTGAGCAGGAAGCACTTGCCACCGCTGCCTTGAATCATCCCAATATTCTGGCGGTGTTTGATATTGGCACCAGCGATGGCTCGCCTTATGTCGTCTCCGAGTTGCTGGAGGGCGAGACGCTGCGGGACCGGCTGCGCAGCGGATCGATTGCCACGCGCAAGACTTTGGACTACGCCTTGCAGATCGCGCACGGGCTGGCCGCGGCGCACGAAAAAGGAATCATCCATCGCGACCTCAAGCCGGAGAATCTGTTTGTCACGAAAGACGGACGGGTAAAGATCCTCGACTTCGGGCTGGCGAAGCTGACTCAGGCCGATCCCGCATCGTCGTCCCACACGGCAATGCCCACTGCGACCCACGGCACTCCTCACGGTACCGAGGCCGGCGTGGTGATGGGGACGGCGGGATACATGTCGCCGGAACAGGTGCGTGGGCTGGCGCTTGATCCGCGCTCCGACATTTTCAGCTTTGGCGCAATTCTTTACGAGATGCTTGCCGGCAAGCGCGCCTTTCATGGCGACACGCCGGCGGATACGATGAGCTCGATTCTGAAGGAAGACCCTCCCGAGCTGAACGAAACCAATCGCAATGTTTCTCCGGCGCTGGAGCGCATTGTGCAGCACTGTCTGGAGAAAAATCCTGAATCGCGCTTCCATTCCGCGAGCGATATTGCGTTTGACCTTGAACATCTTTCGGGACTTTCGGGCAGTTCGGCCAAAGTGGCGGCAGGCAGTGGCGCGAGTTTGGCGATGCGCCGGCCGCGCCGCAATCTGCTACTTGGGGCCGCCGCCGGACTCGCGGTCGCGTGCGCGGTGTATGGTCTCGGCTGGTGGTCTGGCAAAGGCAGCGCCAGCGCGCCTCTGGTGGAGTACCAGCAGATCACGTTTCGCACCGGATCCATCGGCAATGCGCGGTTTACGCCGGACGGCAGCATTGTGTACAGCGCATCGTGGGAGGGTGGCGAGAACCAGCTCTATATGTCACGCTCGGACGATCCCGGCTCGCGCGAACTGGGCATCAAGGATGCCGAACTGCTTTCGATCTCCAAGAGCGGCGAGATGGCGATCCGGCTCAACACGGTGGGACACGGCGGCTATTCGCGCAGCGGGACGCTGGCGCGGGTTCCGCTAAGCGGTGGAACGCCGCGAAGTAGCAATACGTACCCTGTGTCTGTTTTTGAGCAAG
>CAVZUP010000025.1:0-21545 GCA_963778255.1 uncultured Acidobacteriaceae bacterium | reverse complement strand
GCGCTGGAAGCGAGCAAAATGACGGCCGCACTTGCGCGCAATGCCCGCCTTCGGGATGTTGGCACACGCAATCTTGTTGCAGCCGCCCGGCATGCCGGTGCTAGACGATTGATCGCCCAGAGCATTTCTTTCATCTATGACGAGGGCAGAACACCACACCGCGAGACGGACCCGCTGCTGCCGGTGACACATCCGGTCTATGGCGAGACCGTGCAGGGAGTGCTCAGCTTGGAACGTCAGGTCACTGAGGCGCCGCTGGAAGGGATTGTCCTTCGCTACGGGTTGATTTACGGGCCTGGTACGGGGTTTGATGCCCCTATCGCGCCTGGGTCCGTATATGTTGATGCTGCCGCCAAGGCGGCCGAACTGGCCGTCACCCGAGGCGAGCGTGGTATCTACAATGTCACCGAGTCAGACGGGGCAACGTCGAGCGACATGGCCATCAAGGCGTTCGGGTGGAACTCCGGTTGGCGGCCTACCTCCGGCGTGTAAGACGCAATGTCCTTATCTCACTAACTGACCGAGGTCTGTCCCCGATTTCCCAAGCGGCAGACAGTGCTGACGCTCGACCTCGGTTACCCCGGAAATCTTTTATTTCAAGCTGTTATAGTCTTTATCGCTAACAGGCTCCAACCAAATTGTTTTTCCTTTTTGAGTGGGCGTAACTGCCAGATAGGCAAAGCCACTTTTCGGTAATGCGCCGTGCCAATGCTCTACGCCCGGCAGGCATTTTATTACATCCCCCTTGCGAACTATTTGTGTGGGCTTTCCCCTTTCCTGATAAAAGCCGGTGCCTTCCGTGATCAGTAGAACCTGACCACCCGGATGAATATGCCAATCCAGCTTTGCACCGGCATCATAGGTTGCTACAGCAATACTGGGATCGAACGTACTGTCACCTACATTTAACTCTTTAAGCCAAATATTGCCCGTGTGATTCTTAGTCGTGGACAGTTCACCTTTTGGAAAAATTGTGCCCCCTGTTTGTGCTTGTGACTGCGGACGCGTCAGCCCTTGCGCTTCAAGCCAGTAGTAGAACTCGTCGATCCAGTGATCGCTCGATGTACCTTGTTTGCGCATACCCCAGCCATGACCGCCGTGGCTGAAGATGTGGAGCTCCGGTTTGTATCCGGCAGCTTTGACGGCATCGTAGAAGGCGGCGATGTAAGTGCCGGCGAGATTGTCGTCTTGCGCCATCGCCATGAAGAAGGGCGGGAGTCCTTGTGGGATCAGCGGCACATGCGAGATAGGAGCGCCATAAATCGGAGCCGCGTAGTTCGGACGCGCGCTCGCATCCGGCTGTATGGCCGTGAAATCAGTGATCGCTCCGCCCGCCGAGAATCCCGTGAAGACGATGCGATCTGGAGATATTCCCCAATCGGCGGCGTGCGCACGTACGACTTTGACCGCCTCGATGCCGTCGGCAATGCCATACTTACCGTCCTCGTCGATGAGGGCGTGGTTGTTCAACTGAGCCGTGAAGGCTGCGCGGGCGGACTGGCCTAGTTGGTCGGCATCCTTGCCTTCAATTTGCTTCGTACGGTATTTCAGGACGATGGCGGCAACCCCGCGGGCAACGAGCCACTTCGCAACATCGTGACCTTCAGAGTTGATTGACAACCCTATGAAGCCGCCGCCGGGAGCGATGATGACAGCGGTACCGGTCGCAGCGGACGGGTCCGGCAAATATGCGGTCAGTGTCGGCGCGCTCACGTTGACCGTTGTTTCCGTGTCGCCGGAACCAAGATTAGTCTCAGGCTGCTTCCACTGCTCCGATCCCGGCGCGACACCGGGCCAAAGATTGATTACTTTTATAGCCACTGCGGGCGTTGTTGCCTGCTCCAGCTTGCTGTCGGGGGATTCCTGTGCCCTGAGTGTAGGCAAAAGCGAAGCTGTGACCAGAAAGAGCGCAATCGCCGCATAGATTTTCATGGTTTTCCTCCTCTTCAGCCGTTGTGCAGATTCACCTTAGCGGTAAGACATTCGCAGAATGGATTCAGGAAGGCGCTCGCCCTGAATTGGGATCTTGGACGCTGCCGCATTGATCTCATCAAGATCGCCCGACGTCAGCTCAAGCGAAGCGGAGCCGATGTTCTCCTCCAGTCGATGAATCTTCGTTGTTCCTGGAATCGGAACGATCCAAGGCTTCTGCGCGAGCAGCCACGCCAGTGCGATTTGTGCCGGAGTGGCATTCTTTCGTTGCGCGATCTGATTCAGAAGATCCACGACCGCCTGGTTTGCCTTACGCGCTTCCTCGGTGAATCGAGGAAATACTGCCCGGAAATCCGTGCTTTCGAATTTCGTTGAGGCATCGATCTTACCCGTCAAGAAGCCTTGTCCAAGCGGGCTCCAGGGGACAAAACCGATCCCTAATTCCTCGCAGATTGGAAGCACCTCTGGTTCAGGATCTCTCGTCCAAATCGAGTACTCGCTCTGAACTGCAGTGATCGGCTGGACCGCGTGGGCGCGACGAATGGTGTCTGCCGCGGCCTCAGAAAGGCCGAAGTACTTGACCTTGCCGGCCTGGATTAGATCCTTCACCGTGCCCGCTACATCCTCGATCGGCACGCCTGGATCGACGCGGTGTTGATAGAAGAGATCGATGACCTCGGTCTTGAGGCGTTTGAGTGACGCTTCAGCAACCTGCTTGATATGCGCTGGCCGGCTGTTGAGCCCGCCCGACCGTTGCCCGTCGGGCGCGATGTCAAAACCAAACTTCGTGGCAATCACTACCCGTTCGCGATGCGGAGCGAGTGCTTCGCCTACAAGTTCCTCGTTCGTGAAGGGGCCATAAGCTTCCGCTGTGTCGAAGAATGTCACGCCGCGTTCGACCGCTGTTTGAATCACAGCTATCGCTTGCTGCTTTTCGATAGCCGGACCGTAGCCGTAGCTCAACCCCATGCAACCGAATCCAATTGCCGATACATCCACTCCGCTTTTTCCTAGGGTGCGCTTCTTCATGTGGTTCTCCTTGCCTGGTTGTTTCTCCCCTGACCACACTATGAGCAAATCAGCATGAAACGGTAGCCCGATCCTTCCTACTGATTGCCTATTCCTCTTGCCAGCGAAAAATTAATGGCGTTGTTGCGGCGAGGCAGCTATCTTTGGAAGAAGAACTGTACGGGTCGCTGACATGAAAAACACCAAAGAAAACGCCGCTCTGAACCCAAACCCGGCCCGCGGGGCAGGCGCAGAACTCGCGCGCAAGATTGCCTCCTTAGTGGGCAACGAAGAGAATCGGATAACAGAGATTCCCGGCGTGAGCCTCCACCAACGGACTTCCCCTACCCCGCCGTGCCGGACGACCTACCATCCAGGCATCATTGTGGTCGCCCAAGGTAGCAAGGAGGTGAATCTCGGTCCGACGAGCTTCATTTACGACGAGTCGCATTCCCTATTAACTGCGGTCGACTTGCCGATCGTGAGCTGGGTAGCTGCCGCAACCGACAAGGTTCCGTGTCTCGTGCTATCGCTCAGATTGGACATGTCCATGGTGCGGGAGTTGCTCGGCCGTGAGGAAATTCATGTCGCAGAAGCGCCGTCTGACAGTCCCGCTATGTCGATTGGCAAGACCACGCCGGAGTTCCTGAACGCATGCTGCCGCCTGCTGGATCTGCTGGACAGGCCGCAGGACATTCCTTTTCTGAGCGGCCTAATTCAGCGCGAAATTATCTATCGCGTCCTGCGGGGACGCGCGGGAGCGCGCTTGCGGGCAGTAGCAACGCTCGGCGATCAAAGCCATCGGACGGCAAAAGCGATCGCGTGGATCACCGCGAACTACGCCAAACCGCTACGCGTGGAAGAACTCGCAGAGCTTGCGAGCATGGGCGTATCCACGCTGCACCATCATTTCCGCATGTTGACGTCGATGAGTCCGCTTCAGTATCAGAAACAGCTCCGCCTTCAGTCAGCGCGGAACCTGATGCTGAACAATGGTCTCGATGCCGCCAGCGCCGCTTTTGAAGTTGGCTACGAGAGTCCCACACAATTCAATCGGGAATACAGCCGCTTCTTCGGCCAACCTCCTATGCGAGACATTCGAGCGCTTATTTCTCCGGGTGCGCCGAAACTTGAATCGGCCGGTAGTCTCTGAGTCAAGTCTGTGCGTTGAGGCCAATCGACCTTGCGCATAATCGTGCAGTGTCGGTCGGCCACTCGAAAGGGTTATTGATCGCAGAACTGCTCGGGCGCCGCCAAACGGCCGGTGTCCCACCCTTTCCGCGCACTTTGCTGAAGGATGGGAACCATCACTTACTCATGGACCCGGTTGCGATCGCTATCGCCGCCTTCAACAATGACGCCGCTCCCGCCTCCCGCGCGAAGCAAAGGAAAGCCGCCCAAACATCGGGCGGCGTCTCTGCCTGATCGAACCTTCCTCACCGTCATTGAGCCAGCGTTCCCGGAACGTAGAGCACTGTGATCGAGGGTTGGAAAAGCCAGATCCCGTTAAAGCCGGTCCCATATCCGTTCAGATAGAACGTGCAGGTGGTGCCGGCCGTTACGGGCCAGACTCTAACGATCGAATAGGGCGCAGCCGCGCCATACCCGGACTGGCGTCAGCTGGGGATCCGGCTATGTCTACGGGTTCCGCGTTCCCCTCGTCGTCGTCTCGCCCTACGCCAAGGCCGCGTACATTTCTCACGTCACCCACGACTTCGGCAGCATCCTCAAATTCATCGAGACCAACTTCAATTTGCCCTCGCTCGGATACGCCGACGCTCGTGCCGACAACCTCTCCGATTGTTTTAACTTCACCCAGACGCCCATCACCTTCCAAGAAATCCCCGCTGCACTCGACGCTGCCCATTTCATCAACGATAAGAGTCCGCCCACCGACCCCGATGACGACTAACGCCCGTGAACAAGTCGTGGACCCGGGCTCGAGGACGGGTGGACGCCTATGCTTCCGCCCGTCCCCGAGCGTCGTGTGCCGTTCTATACCCATTTATTCGAAATTCGGTGCATCCGGGTCCGTCCCCGGATTCGGCGTCTTCCTGCACTTGCAGCCGCAGGTGTATTGGCCCTGATGAATATCTACCTGCCAGCCCACATCGGGTGGCGTCTTGCAGCCCTGAAGATGGATTTTCGTGTAAACGGGCGGCTTCGCGACATAGGACGCTTTCGCGGTCGGCAGGCATGAGTCCTTCTGGTTTGCGCACACGCCCGTGCATTGGGGATCGTACGCACCAATGCAGTATCGATTGCCGATCTTCGCCAGCGCGAGCGCCATGGCCGCGGTTTTGGTGCAGCCCACTGCATTCGTTTCATTGGCGAACACAATCGGCAGAGGCTTCACGGTTGCCCGGCAACATACGCTTTCCGGCGCCCATGCCGTAGCCGCGAAACACGCCAGCAGAATCACAACCAGTAGACCAATCCTCCTCATAACACTCCTCCTATTTCAATCCACACACGAGGAGCCCTTTGCGTATCCTTTTTCGTAATTTGTAAAAGACCGCTCAAGGGTTCGTTTGGTTTGGGGTTGGTTCCTGCAGACACCGACCCCGACTCCCAGGGCTCGGCCTCTTTCTGTTGCTTTTCCCCACGATCGTAGTGGTGCGATCGTGGTTGTTTGATCTGGTGGTTCGGCCCACCAGCGCGCGCATGGCGACAACTCAAATTCGGCGCTGGCTACTTCTTACAAAAAGCAGATGCGACTACCTGCGGAAGGCGAGTCGGTTGTCATCGCTTGCGTGTTCGTCTCAGGGATTGAGCGCGCCTGCCTCTCGGGGGGAGTGAGTCGGAGAGACATTGCCCCCACAGATTAGTCGAAAATCATTCCGCCAGTCTGTGATTGCAATCACTCCTCCCGCCCAACTCGATTGCACGGTGGGACGTGGCGGTTCTTCTCGAAATCCAAGCCGGTCCGCCACGCCACCCCGCAGCCCAGCCTTGTCCGCGTGCTAGAATCGTTATTGTGATGCACGGAACCGATGCTTCCTGATATCGACAAACTGCTCGAGCTGCAGATTGCGGACAAAGAAATCCGCCGTCTGCGGGACGAAGTTGCCGCGCTGCCCAAACGCGTGGCCTTGATCGAACAAAAGCTGGCTGGAACCAAGGCGCACCTCGAAAAGGTCCGAATCGCCGCCAAGGGCGACGAAGCCAACCGCAAGAAGTTCGAAACCAATATCAAAGACCTGCAAGGCAAGATCTCCAAGTATCGCGACCAATCCCTCGACGTAAAAACTAACGACCAATACAAAGCCCTGCTCCATGAGATCCAGTTCGCCGAGCAGGAGATCCGCCTCAACGAGGACCGCATCCTCGAGGTCATGGTCAACGTCGACGCCCGCGAAAAAGACGTTAAAGCCGCCGAGGCCGAGCTCAAGGCCGAAACCGCCGAGATCGAGAAAGAAAAAGAAGAAGCCCGCAAGGTCACCGCCGAAGATCAGAAGCAGCTCTCCGAGTGGAACGCCAAGCGCGACGCCCTGCGCCACGGCATCTCCGAAGACATTCTCCGTCACTACGAACGCGTGATGAAATTCCGCGGCAGCGGATTGGCCGAAGTCCGCGATCACAAATGCATGGGCTGCCAGGTCATGCTGCGCCCCCAGACCTATAACGAGGTGCGCAACGGCGAGAAGGTCATGGTCTGCGAATCGTGCTCCAGGATTTATTACTTCAATCCCGCGAATGAAGTGAAGCCGGAAGTGGAAGTCGTGACCGTCACCGGCCGCAAGCGCGCCCGTCCCAAGGCCGATGCGCCCCAGGCGTGGTTCTACCGCCCCGATTATCCCGAGGAAGGCGAAGTGCTCCTCGCCTTTATCAATGCCGACGGCCAGGCAACACGCCGCATCTACGAACTCCACACCGGACGCCAGTTCGGCGAAGTGCTGCAGCGCGAAGGCACCTACCGCCAGGCATTTCCCGAAGACCTTACCGATTCCGCCCTAAGACTCAACGGCCATTGGGCCGAAGAGGAAATCGACGAATGGGGTTCCGAAATTCCCTCGAACGTCCTCGATCTTCTTCAAAAAGATCTGCTGGCCATCCGGCGCGAGCACAAGGCCAGCCCCAAGCATTCCGATTCCCACACGCAGCAACCGGCCGCGAACTGAGTTCCGGGTACTGAGTCCTGCAGTTTGTAAAATCCTGAAATCCCTACTTCGTGCCGTACGGGCTCGCATACCGCAGCACCTTCGCCAAATTCTTGCCGCGGATAATCCCCGCCTGGTGATAGGTCAGTCCCCAGGAATCGATGGTCGACATATCCGGAAAAATACAAGCTTCCAGCACCGTATCCACCGGGTCCGACTTCATCACCCACCCGCCGCCATTCAAATTGATGCCGCCAAACAGATCGGTCCCGCCCAGCTGCGTGCAGTAGCACGAAGCCGGATTGCCGTTGCAACTCCCGCTATACGGAACCTCCGCATAATAAGCCAGCGCCGCCATCGTGGGCTTGTCGCTGTAAAGAGTCGAGAGCAGCACGTGGATTCGCGATCCATCTTTCTTGGAGGTGAACTTGCAAAACTGGCGGTCTCCGGCCAGGCGGAGCCAGTTCTGTTCGTTGTCGTCGTTGGTATTGAAGTAAGGTTCGCGAACATCAACCTCACCGCCCTTTTTGACGCAGTAAGCCTCCGCCTTGACCACCTCGGGACTGACCACATCGGAGCTATCCGCCGGCTTCGTATTCCCGGCACTGCCGGCTTGGACCGGTCTGGTAATGGGAAGGAAAACTGCAACGGCAAACGCAATACAAATAAACAGTGCAACCATGGGACGTTTCACGAAGAGCCTCCTGGGAAGTGACTAGCTTGCGGATCAGATCTCGGCGATCGTTATTCCAGCCGATCAATATTCCAGCCGATCAATCGAGGGCCGAAGATTAACACAAAACCCCGCCATCCGCGCGCCTTTTCTCGGCCGCAAACGTGTCGTCCAGTCACGCTCTACGCATGATTTGAGGCCACTCTGCTTTGGTTTTGCTGTAATATGCCCGCTACGAGGTGAGCCATGACCAAGGGTCTCGACACTCCTTCCGCATCCCGCCGTTCGTTCCTCAGCCTGTCCGCCGCCGCATCGGCCGCGTTCGCATTCCGCATTGTCACCGAGCCCATGCTGGCTCACGCCGCCGCGCGCAGCTTTCCCAAGGATGCCATCCGCATCGATGCCAACGAAAACCCGCTCGGCCCCGGAGCTTCCGCCCGCGAAGCCGCCACCGCCATGGTCGCCCAAGGCGGCCGTTATTCCTTCTGGCTCACCGACGATCTCGCGAAGGCGCTGGCCGAAACCGAAGGCCTCACGCCCGATCAAGTCCGCGTCCATCCCGGATCAAGCGATCCCCTCCACCACACCGTAACCGCCTTCGCCTCGCCGCAGCGACCCTACGTCACCGCCGATCCCGGCTACGAAGCCGGCATGATGGCCGCCAATGCTATCGGAGCCAAGGTAGTGAAGATCCCGCTGACCAAAACTTACGCTCACGACGTGCGCGCCATGCTGGCCGCCGCTCCCGATGCCGGAGTGTTCTACATTTGTAGCCCCAACAATCCCACCGGCACGCTCACCCCTCATTCCGACATCGAATATCTAGTCGAAAATAAACCCAAGGGCTCAGTCGTATTGGTCGACGAAGCCTACATTCATTTCTGCGATGCGCCCTCCGTGATCGATCTGGTCAAGGCCGGCAAAGACGTCATCCTGCTCCGCACCTTCTCGAAGATTTACGGCATGGCCGGCCTGCGCTGCGGCGTAGCCTTCGCCCGCCCGGACCTTCTGCAGAAAATTGAAAACTACGGCGGCTGGAATCCCATGCCCGTCACTGCCATCGCTGCAGCATCCGCCAGCCTGAAAGACGCGCAACTTGTGCCCGAGCGCAAGCGCATCAACTCGACCGTCCGCAGCCAGGTCTTTGCCTGGCTAGAACGCAACGGATATTCCTACATTCCCTCCGAAGCAAACTTCTTCATGCTCGACACCAAACGCCCCGCTCAATCCGCAATCGATGCCATGGCCAAGCAAAACGTCTTCATCGGACGCATCTGGCCCTCCTGGCCAACCTACACCCGCATCACCATCGGGACTTCCCCCGAAATGGAGCAGTTCCAATCCGCATGGCAGAAAGTAATGACCGGAGCGGTAACCGCCAGCACAGGCCCCGTGCCAACTCCAACCAAGCACCACCTGGATGGACTAGTAGTCCGAGCCTAAGCCGCAAGCGTGGGGAATGTGTGGGAGACGGGGCTTCGCCCCGTCCAGATTCACCCAGGGCGCGCCAACTCCCAATTCGCTATACCATCAATTCATGCCGAAAAAAACCACTGCCCACGCCAAACCAGCGGAGCCCTTCGTAAAACTCTCCATCCGTGGCGTCACCCGTCTGCAATCCCGCCATCCCTGGGTCTATCGCTCGGATATAGTCGAGTCGAACGATCCCCCCGCCGGCAGCATAGTCCGTGTCCAAGATCAGCGCGGAAAATTTCTGGGCACCGCGCTCTACAGCTCCTCGTCCCAGATCGCGATCCGCATGATCTCTCACGGCTCGGTGGACGATCTGCCCGCCCTGGTAGCCGACCGCATTAGCGCCGCCATCGCCTATCGCAAGGATCTGGTCCGCGATACCAACGCCTACCGCATAGTTTTCAGCGAAGCCGACTTTCTTCCCGGCCTGATCGTGGACCGCTACAACGACGTCATCTCCCTCCAAATCCTCACCCAGGCCATGGACGCCAACCCCGTTCGCGAAGCCATCCTGCAAACTCTGCGCAAGGAAGACGACCTGCACCCCGCCGGAATCGTAGAGCGAGTAGACCCCCGCATCCGCGAACTAGAGCAATTACCCCCGCGTCCCTCCGCCTTACTCTGGGGAGAAAAAAGCTCCACCGAAGTGACGATGAATAACGTCCGCTTCCACTACGACGGCATGGAAGGCCAAAAAACCGGCGCTTTTCTAGACCAGCGCGAAAACTACGCCGCCGCCGCCCAATACGCCCAAGGCGAAGCCCTCGACGCCTTCTGCTATCAAGGAGGTTTCGCCCTCCACTTGGCTCCCCGCTGCTCTATCGTCACCGGAGTCGACAGCTCCCGTCCCGCGCTGGAAGTAGCCGAGAAAAATGCTGCCCTGAACGGCCGCGAACTCGACTGGATCGAAGCCAACGCCTTCGATCTCCTGCGCGAATATTCCGCCGCGAATCGCCGCTACGACACCATCGTCCTCGATCCCCCCGCCTTCGCCAAAACCAAGCGCGACTTAGACAAAGCCCTGCGCGGCTACAAGGAACTCAACCTCCGAGCCATGAAAATGCTGCGCCCCGGAGGAATCCTGGTCACCTGCTCCTGCTCCTTCCACGTAGGCCCAGCCGATTTCGTCAAAGTGGTCGCCGACGCCGCCCAGGACGCCCACAAAGACCTCCGCCTGATCGAGTCCCGCGGAGCCTCGAAAGATCACCCAATCCTGCTGAATGTGCCCGAAACCAGCTATCTGCAGTGCCTTATATTGCGGTTAAGCGATTGAAAATAAATGCACATAAAATACTTGACAATAACACACTAAGATTTTATTATCACGTAATACTGAATCAAAATTCGGAGCCTTCGACAGGCTCCCCAAATGAATTCCCGTAGGAGGATTTGTTATGACTTTGCTTACACGTTGGGATCCATTCCGCGAATACGTTACCCTGCAAGACCGCATGAACCGTTTGTTCCGCGACCCGCGTGGGCCCGAAGGCCAGGATGAATCCCTGACCACGACCGCATTCGCGCCGCCCGTCGACGTCTACGAAGACGAGCACAATGTGACACTCAAAATTGAAGTGCCCGGAATCGACGAGAAAGACATCGATGTCCGCATCGAGAACAACACCCTGACCGTGCACGGCGAGCGCAAGTTCGAGAAGGAAGAGAAAGAAGAGAACTATCGCCGCGTCGAGCGTCAGTACGGCAGCTTCACCCGCACCTTCACGCTCCCCAACACCGTCGACCACGACACCGTTCAGGCCGACTACGACAAGGGAGTGTTGAAGATCAAGCTGGCGAAGAAAGCCGAAGCCAAGCCCAAGCAGATCAAGGTAAACGTAGGTAGTGAAAAGCAGGGCAGCCAGAAGACGCTGGAAGCCAAAGAGCCAAAAGGCGCCGGCAAAGCCGCATAAGCAACGCTCACGGGCAAAGCCCGGCAGATGTAAACTCAGCGGGAGGCGGAAACAACGCCTCCCGAATTTATTTGAAGATCTAAAAAGCTCTGTCATCCTGAGCGATGCGAAGGACCCTGGCATTTCCTCGCTGCCAGCAAAATGCACGGGTCCTCCGCGTCGCCCCGGTAACGCGGCAACAGAAGGATAAGACCCATGCCCATCCGTTGGGACAAATTCACCGTAAAAGCGCAAGAGGCCGTCCAGCGCGCCAATGAGCTCGCGAGCGAACACGGCAATCCTGAGCTGATGCCCCTCCATCTGTTAGCCGCCTTAGTCGAAGACAAGGAAGGCATTGTTGCGCCGGTGCTGGAAAAAATCGGCATCGGCCCGCAGGCCGTCCTCAGCGAGGTCTACCAGGAAATTGAAAAGCTGCCGAAAGTCTCGGGCAGCGCCGGCCCGCAGCAGCCCGGAATGTCGTCGCAGGTCAACCAACTCCTGGAGAAGTCTTTCAAAGAAGCCGACGCCTTCAAAGACGAATATGTCTCCACCGAGCACGTGCTTCTGGCGTTGACTGGTCTGAAGCGCGATTCGAAGCACGCTGACGCCGCCCAGGAGCTGCTGGCCCGTCACGGCGCAACCCACGATGCCATCCTGAAGGCCCTGACCGCGGTCCGAGGATCGCAGCGCATCACCGACCCGAATCCCGAAGCCAAATATCAGGCGCTGGAGCGTTATGCCCGCGACCTGAACGAACAAGCCCGCCGCGGCAAGCTCGATCCCGTGATCGGACGCGACGAAGAAATTCGCCGCGTAGTCCAGGTGCTCTCGCGCCGCACGAAAAACAATCCCGTGCTCATCGGCGAGCCCGGCGTCGGCAAGACCGCCATCGTCGAAGGCCTGGCCCAGCGCATCGTCTCCGGCGACGTGCCCGAAGTCCTGAAAAACAAGCGCGTCATCTCGCTCGACCTGGGAGCCATGCTGGCCGGCGCAAAATATCGCGGCGAATTCGAAGACCGGCTCAAAGCCGTCCTCAAGGAGATCGAAGACTCGCAAGGCCAGATCATCCTCTTCATCGACGAACTCCACACCCTAGTAGGAGCCGGAGCCGCCGAAGGCGCTATCGACGCCTCCAACATGCTGAAGCCGGCCCTTGCCCGAGGAGAGCTCCGCGCCATCGGCGCGACCACCCTCAACGAATATCGCAAGTACATCGAAAAAGACGCCGCCCTCGAACGCCGCTTCCAGATCGTTTTCGTAGGCGAGCCCAACGTCGAAGACACCATCGCGATCCTGCGCGGCCTGAAAGAAAAATACGAAGTGCATCACGGCGTCCGCATCAAGGATTCGGCCATCGTAGCCGCCGCCACGCTCTCGCATCGCTACATCTCCGACCGCTTCCTACCCGATAAAGCCATCGACCTGATCGACGAAGCTGCCAGTTCGCTGCGCATTCAAATCGATTCCATGCCGACGGAAATCGACCAACTCGAGCGCCGAGCCACGCAACTGGAAATCGAAAAGCAGGCGCTGAAGAAAGAAGAGGACGCAAATTCAAAAGAACGCCTCGCCAATGTCGAGAAAGAACTAGCCGGAATCCGCGAGCAATCGAACGCGCTGAAAGCCAAGTGGAAACAGGAAAAAGACGTAATCGCGAAAGCGCGCGCGCTCAAAGAAAAACTGGAGCAGCTCAAAGTCGAGGAAGCCGCCGAAGAACGCAAAGGGAATCTGGAGCGCGTAGCACAGATCCGCTACGGCTTGATCCGTCAGACCGAAGCGGATCTAAACAAGGTCACCGCGCAGATCGACGGCAAAGCTGGCCAGCGCATGTTGAAAGAAGAAGTCGACGAAGAAGACGTAGCCAGCATCGTCTCCAAGTGGACCGGCATTCCCGTCTCCAAAATGCTCGAAGGCGAAGTCAAGAAGCTCATCAACATGGAAGACCGCCTGCGCCTCCGAGTCATCGGACAAGACGCCGCGCTGGAGCGCGTTGCCAACGCCATCCGCCGTTCCCGCGCCGGTCTCAGCGATCCCAAGCGCCCCATCGGATCGTTCATTTTCCTTGGCCCCACCGGCGTAGGCAAAACCGAACTAGCCCGCGCCCTCGCCGAATTTCTCTTCGACGACGAGCGCGCCATGGTGCGCATCGATATGTCCGAATACATGGAGAAGCACGCCGTCTCCCGTCTCATCGGCGCGCCTCCCGGCTACGTTGGCTACGAAGAAGGCGGACAGCTCACCGAGCAAGTGCGCCGCCATCCCTACGCCGTCGTGCTCTTCGACGAAATCGAAAAAGCGCATCCCGACGTCTTCAACATCCTGCTCCAGATCATGGACGACGGCCGCCTCACCGACGGCAAAGGCCGCAAAGTCGATTTCAAGAACACGGTCATCATCATGACCTCAAACCTAGGCTCGATGTACCTGCAGTCGGAAGACATTCGCAGCGCCGAAGGCTTCGAGCAAGCCTCCAAACAGGTAATGGAAGCCCTGCACGGCCATTTCAAGCCCGAGTTCCTCAATCGCGTGGATGACATCATCATCTTCCATCCGCTGGGCAAGGAGCAGTTGGTCAAGATCGTCGACCTGCGTCTGGAAGACCTGCGCCGCCTGCTAGCTGACCGCAAAATTTCGCTGGAGCTGACCGACGCAGCCAAAGAACTCCTCTTCACCGAAGGCTACGATCCCAACTTTGGAGCTCGTCCGCTGAAGCGCGCCATTCAGAAGCTGGTGCAGGATCCGCTGGCCCTGAAGATTTTGGACGGCGCAGTCCTGCACGGCGACCACGTAATCGTGGACGCCGACAAAAAAACCGGCAAGATGACTTTCAAAGTCAGCGAGCGCGTGGGCGAGAAAGTGGAGTCGCGGATTAAGAAGTGATGTCATGCCCGCGCCCTCCCAAACCAAACTAATCGTCCTGAACCTCAAGGCCGGCATGCCGACGGTGGAGCAGGCCAAGCGCCGCTTGCTGGAGTCGTTATATGCGCCGCGCGGAGCGACTGGCCCAGTAGTAAAAATCATTCACGGCTACGGATCTTCCGGCAAGGGAGGCGCGATCCGCATGGCAATCCGCGAGCAGCTGGCTGCCTGGCAACGCGAGGGCAAAGTGCTCAAAGTAGTGCACGGCGAAAACTGGAGCATCTTCGACCCCGCCTCGCAAGACTTGCGTCAGCGCCACGCGTTTCTTGCCAAGGACGAAGATCTCGATCGCGGAAATGCGGGCATGACGCTGGCAGAGTTTCCCGCCGACACCTCGCGCATTTTTCGTTAACTAGATGCCGTAGTTCACGCGGCGGAGACCGTCTTTATAAGCTTCGCGAGCTTCTGTGGCTTTCGAGTGAGCATCGTGCTCTTTGAGATGGGCGGCATCCCAATGCTCCATGGCGGTCATCGAATGGTCGGTAGTAGCTAGAGCTTCTTCGGCGCGAATGGTGTCGACCCATTCATCGACAGCGTTCTTGTAAGCCAGGCGCAACTGATCCAGATCCTCTTTGCTCATAGCCCCGCAGCCTACTGCCGCCCCGCGGCCCCGTCAATTTGGATCGAGCAAATTTCACGGAAAATTAATGGAGGAATGCGGGCATGGGCCGGAAATTTTCCGCCGATACCTCGCGCATTTCTTGCGAAGGATCAGCTATGACAGTTTGGCCCTAGCGCGTGCGGCGTTTCGCCGCCTTCTTCGGCACCTTAGCCCGCCGCGCCCCCGGAACCTTCCCAATTCGAGCATCTCCCGCCAGAACGAATTCGCAAGCGCGCAACGCCGCCTCCTCAAAATCCGGAGCGTCGGCCGGAAGCACCTGCCAGCCCGTCACTTTCTTTCCCAGCACCGAGATCGATCGCATGTGAGGGAAATCCCGCCGCAGACTCCGATGGTGTTCCTCCGTGGTGGCAAGCCATACCCCGTTGTCCGTCTCGCCAGCTTTCTCTTTGTTCCGCAGGATGAGCACAATCTTCTCCCCCACATAAATCGCCAGGCACCCGAACATGGAGCGCGTCCGCGGCGATACCGAAGCCAGCGCATCCAGCACAAATTCATGCGGGACCGCCTTGCGCGTCTTGATCGCAAAAAGCGTGTCATCCAGCGGGAGAACTGACGATTTGCTACGGGACTTCGCCATAAAAACTCCGTGACCGACTCTATAACATCACCCCGCCCCAAGGCGAGTCGTGACGCCATCGGGAAAAGCTTGCATGTACCACGGTACAATAGTACCTTTGTACCATTAATAAGGAGCGCAAAATGATTGTCACCGAATTCATCGTCCTCGCACTCGCCCTTTCCACCATGAACGACAGCCCAAACACAAAAACGCCTCCGGTCGCTCCGGTGCATGTCAGCAACACATTTCATTTTCTGGTCCACGCGCCTTTGCACATGGCGGCGCCACTCTTCGGCCCCGAAGGAGAACGCGGCTGGGCAGGGGACGACTGGGATCCTCAATTCTTATACCCGCAGCCGGCAAAGGACATCCCCGGCGCGGTTTTCACCATCCAGCGCGGCCAGCAAAAGAGCGTTTGGATCACCACACAGTTCGATCTCGACAAAGGGAGAATGCAGTATGTCTCCGTAGTTCCTGGCATCAAGGCATCGACGGTCGATGTAACGCTTACCGCCGTCGACGATTCCACAACCAGCGTGGAAGTAACCTACATTCGCACCGCGCTCGATGCCGCGGCCAATGAGGAAGTGCAAGCGCTGGGGAGAAGTGACCTCGAAGAAGGCCCGCATTGGCAGGAGGCAATCGATACTTATCTGAAAGAGCAGCGCAACAAAACGCACTAACAGATGCGGAGCGAAGCGGGTGCTGCCCCAGTCTGGTTTTCATCACACAGAACTGTCATCCTGACCCAAACCTTTCCTTCTGGTTTTTGCAGGTTCGAGGTTTTCTCCGTGTCTCCGTGACTCCGTGGTGAAAAAGGCAGATTAGGACACTCCCCAAGCCCGATGGGAGTTGCCGTTCCCTTCACGAACATGTAGTTTGGTCGCCTAAGACTCAATCATATTTTCCACGAGGAACAGAATGAAGCTTCGCCGTTATCTGATAGCGTTCATCTTTTCGTTTTCCTGCATCAGCCTGTCGTGGGCGCAGCCAGCCGCACCCGCGCCGAAAACGGTCGTCATCCATGCCGGACGCCTCCTCGACGTAAAAACCGGCAAGACGCTCACCGCTCAGACCATCGTGATCCAGGGCGACAAGATCGCCAGCATAGGCTCCAACACGCCGGTTCCCGCCGGAGCCCAGGTGATCGATCTGCCCAACGCCACCCTGCTTCCTGGATTGATCGACGCCCACACGCACCTGACCATGAACCCCAATTTCGGCTACTCGGTGCTGGGAATTTCAGTGCCGCGGCAGGCGCTCATCGGAGCCCACAACGCCAAGGTCACGCTCGATGCCGGATTTACCACCGTCCGCAACGTCGGCGCCTTCAGCTATGCCGATGTGGCCTTGCGCGATGCCATCAATGCCGGCGACGTGCCCGGCCCGCGCATGTTGGTGAGCGGACCTCCGCTGAGCATTACCGGCGGACACTGCGACAACGATCTGCTCCCGTATGAATACCACGAGACCTATCCCGGAGTAGCCGATGGCGTCGAGGCCGTCCAGCACAAGACCCGCGAAGTCATCAAGTACGGAGCCGACCTGATCAAGATTTGCGCCACTGGCGGCGTGCTCTCCAAAGGCGACGATCCCAATGCCGCTCAATTTACCCTGGAAGAAATGAAGGCCATCGTGGCCGACGCGCACCGTCTGGGACGCAAGGTAGCCGCACACGCCCACGGCGCGCAAGGAGTCATCTGGGCCTCGGAAGCCGGTGTCGACTCGGTGGAGCACGGCCACCTGATGAACGACGAGGCCATCGCGACATTGAAGAAAAACGGCACCTATCTTGTCCCCACTCTGTATCTGATGGACTGGCAGAAAGAGAACGCGGCCCAGGCCAATCTCCCGGACTTCGCCCGGCGCAAGATGGAGATGGTGTCAGACATGGGCAAGACCAACATCAAGAAAGCCTTCGAAGCAGGAGTGAAAATCGGTTTCGGCACCGACGCCGCCGTCTATCCGCACGGCCTCAACGCACACGAATTCGCCGTATACGTAAAGCTGGGAATGACCCCCCTCCAGGCGATTCAGACGGCCACAATCAACGACGCCGATCTGCTCGGCTGGTCCGACAAGGTAGGAACCATCGAGCCCGGCAAGTGGGCCGACATCGTTGCGGTCGATGGTGATCCACTAGCGGACGTTACGACGCTGGAACGAATCAAGTTCGTAATGAAGGGCGGCGAAGTGGTCAAGAATCTGTACGCAAAGTAAGAAGAGAAAGGCCAGAGACGGATGGCCCACTCAAGCCTGCCTTTGGCTTGAGTGGGGTAGTTCCCGGGATTACCTGATTCAGATCAATGAGTGTAATCGGGATGTTACAACAGTTACGCGAAAGTCACTGCTTTTAAGATGGAGCAGTGGGACAATCAAGACCATGAAGGATCGCGACGCCAGCAGGCATCCCGGCCCATTTCGCATTATGCAAGTGGATTCGGAGATTGCTGGTCTACTTGTAGCTGTCGGCTTTTTTGTGATGGGTTTCGTGAGTATGCCCATCGCAACATGGTTCGTGCTCGGGGCCATTGCGCTCGGCGTGGTTGTCGCACTGCTGCTTCGCTTCGCTCCTAAGAAGTTCCGTCGCGTGGTGCTGGGAGCGGTGATCATCCTCGTTGCGGTCGTGCTCATCTGGGAAGGACGGAAACCTCGACGACCGCCTACTGTCTCATCCAACGCCCTTTACGTCTTACCCGACAACGTTCCGTTCACATTGCACAAGACGGGCTATTGGGTGGACTGTTGGTTCGACGAGCACGCGAATGTTGATCGATGCAAACTTACGGATGAAAAGGGAGCCGTGTTGTTTGAGGACGTGTTTCTCCCATGCGTAGGCAAAGAGCCACTTCATCAAAGCGTATTGGTGTTTAACGGGCGCAGGCTATGGTCGGCGGACATATGGAACCGATCGCCCGAAAAAGGGACTAAAGTCCCGGTCGTTTTCGTGAATGGCCAAGTCTTGCTTCCCCGAAGTTTCTATGCAGAAGCCAAGCGCGATGTGTATTGTCCTCCCCTTTGAAGCGCGTTGACGGAAAGAGGCGCTAGCACTCATGATGTCGGCTTTTACTTCTGCAATCTAACCTCTGCAATCCGCAATTGCTTTAGAATTCTCCGCAGTGTCCATCCAACTCCAGATCGAAGCCACCCGCGGCTCCGCCCGCGCCGGCAAACTCATCACTCCTCACGGAGAAGTCGAAACGCCCGTATTCATGCCGGTCGGAACGCTCGGCTCGGTCAAAGGCATCTCGCAAGATGTGCTGGAAGAACTAGGCGTCCAGATTCTGCTCGGCAACACCTACCATCTTTATCTGCGCCCCGGTGTCGAAACCGTCCGCCAAATGGGCGGTCTGCACCGCTTCATGTCCTGGAACCGAGCCATCCTCACCGATTCCGGAGGATTCCAGGTCTTTAGCCTGAACGATCTCCGCAAGGTCAGCGAAGAGGGAGTGGCGTTCCGTTCGCACCTCGATGGCTCCGCCCACTTCCTGAGTCCCGAAAAAGCCATGGAGATCCAGATTGGCCTGGGCGCCGACATCATGATGGCCTTCGACGAATGCACCGAGTATCCCGCCGACGCCGCTCGCGCCCGCGCGTCGATGGAACTGACCCTGCGCTGGGCCGAGCGCTGCAAGAAGTATTTCGAGCAGCACAAGCACGAAGTCCCGTGGGTGTGTGGAAGCGGTGCTACGCCCCGTCCCCAAACAGCCGCCACCCAATCCCTATTCGGCATAGTCCAAGGCGGCATGGACCCCACCCTCCGCCGCGAATCCGCCGATCGCACCATCGACATCGGCTTTCCCGGCTACGCCATCGGCGGACTAAGCGTGGGCGAACCCCGCGACCTCACTCAAGACATTGTCTTATCCACGCTAGAGCATCTCCCTTCCAACCAGCCGCGCTATCTAATGGGAGTAGGCACTCCCGAGGAGATCGCCCAATATGCGCAATCGGGCGTGGACATGATGGACTGTGTGCTCCCCACCCGCGCCGCCCGCCACGGATTGCTCTTCACCTCCGAAGGCAAGGTCTCAATCAAGCAGGCCCGCTACGCCCGCGACGAAAACGCGCTCGACCCCGCCTGCGATTGCCGGGTCTGCCAGCGTTACTCCCGCGCCTACCTGCGCCATCTCTACGCCGCCAACGAACTGCTGGCCCAGGTTTTGAACACGGTCCACAACCTGCACTATTATCTGGCCACCATACGCACCGTCCGCGCCTGGATCCGCGCCGGTCATAATCCCGGTGTTACGACGGTGTAAATTCGCCCGCCCCGAGCGCCTCCATCCAGTTGACGCCCGCACCCTCCGCGCTTACGATACTTGTTTGACTTCAACCGAGATCGGTGACTGTGAAGCGGGACTTTCGCTTCACGGCAAGCGGCATTCGTCAGGCAGCAAGCGTTAGGCAGCAATCATGGATAAGAAGAAACTAGAAGCGTTCCGAAAACGGCTGGAAACCCGTCGCAACGAACTGCGCCACATGGTGGTCCGCAATCAGCAGGACGGTCGCACCGCCGACGAAGAAGCCACGCAAGACGTCGCCGACCGCGCCGCCAGCTCCTACAACAAGGAGTTTCTCTTCAGCCAGAGCAACAACGACCGCCAGTTGCTCAACATGGTCGATGGCGCTCTGGCCCGCATCCGCGAAGGCAGCTTCGGAGAATGCGTTTCCTGCGGCAAAGAGATCAACGCCAAGCGCCTCGAAGCCGTGCCCTGGACCCGCCATTGCATCGAGTGCCAGGAAAAAGCCGAAAAGGGCCTGCTCGAAGCCGCACAGTAATTTTCACAGTAATTTCCAAGTTGCACGTGTGGGAGCGGAGCCGAGCCCCCGCTCCACCCGTGACAAGATGTTTACAATTCCCTGACTTCCCTCTGACAAGTCCCTCCTGCTCCCCGGGTAGCATTGCCGTCGCTGCAAGGTTCGGAGTTTCTTTGCTCCCCACCCTGCGCAGCTAGACACGGTCCCCGTCACAGTCACCATCAAGTTCCGCTTAAGGAGAGTTCTGCCATGGTTCACTCGTTTCGCCGCAACCTCTCAGCCGCCGCGCGTCTTGCGCTCACGTTGATTCTTGCCACCAACCTCGCCACGGCACAATACGCGGCGACCACGCTGGTGAAAAATACCGGAAAGAAGGGAGACAAGCAGCTCATCAATCCCTGGGGACTTGCCTATGGTCCCGGCGGTCCATTCTGGCTCAGCGATGAAGGTTCTGGCCTCACCACGATCTACACTGGCACGGGCACCAAGGAAGGCACAGGGATCACCATCCCGCCCGCTTCCGGCACCGGCCTCGGCTCGCCCACCGGCATCGTCTACAACGGCTCTTCGGAATTTCAGATCGACAACTGGACGTCGGCCTTCCTCTTCTGCACCCTCGACGGCACCATCAGCGGCTGGTCCCATTTCGAGCCCAACAATGCGCTGATCGCCGTGAACAGTTCCAGTTCTGGAGCCATCTACACCGGCCTCGCAATCACCAGCCATGCCTCCGGCAACCTTCTCTATGCCGCCGACTTCTGGAACAACAAAGTCGACGTTTACAACGGCACCTTCAAGCTCGTCACGTCTTTCACCGACACGAACCTCCCGGCCGGCTTCGCTCCCTTCGGCATCCAGGATATCGGCGGCCAGGTCTACGTAGCCTTTGCCTCCACCAGCGGCAAGGCCGGTGGATACATCGACATCTTTGAAGAAAACGGAACCTTCGTGAAGACCCTAATCCACGGCAAGCCGCTCAACCAGCCCTGGGGATTGGCCGTCGCCCCGGCAAACTTCGGCGCGCTCAGCAACACCCTGCTCGTCAGCAACAACACGAACGCCGGCACGATTAACGGCTTCAACCTGACGACCGGCGCCTTGGTTGGGACGGTAGTCAATACCAAAGGCAAGCCCATCGTGATCAACCAGCTCTGGGGGATCGAGTTCGGCGGCGGCACCGCTTCGAACGGCACCACCAACCAGCTCTTCTACACCGCCGGACCCGCGAACAACGCCAACGGTATATTCGGCGTCATCAATATCCAGTAGCTCCTTCCCCACCACCCTCCGTGCGTGTATGACGGAGGGTGGATTTTTCTTCTGCGGTAACCGCATTCTTTTGAACCGCTTCGCCCCGAAATGGCCCTTTCGTGCCATACTCCTCCCCGACTTTGCCGGATCCACCGAACGCAGCCAATGCTATGATCCTTTAACGAAATGCCGCGCCGTGGGGCCCGGCAGGGAAAAATCTCAAACCAAAAGGTGGAATCTATGGCTTGGACCAGTCCGGTTTTCGAAGAAGTTGTTCTCTGCTGCGAAATCAACTCCTACGTGAGCGCCAAACTCTAACCCTGCGGATTGCAGAATTAATTAAAGATGCGCATTCGGA
>CAVZUP010000024.1:0-16787 GCA_963778255.1 uncultured Acidobacteriaceae bacterium | reverse complement strand
AAGACAGCCATTCACCGGGTGCGCTACCCGCGGATCCCCGAGAAAGCCAACAACCGGTAAAGCGAGGCGCGGCAAACGGCCTCTGTCTGGCGCATCTGGGGCAAAATCTGTTCTCGGATCAGACAGCGATCTGGACCAGTCCTCTGCATCTGCGGCTCCCGGATAAAAACTGGCTCGTGCCCTGGACCGCTGGGACCCTCGGACTGATGGCAGCCGATAACCGTATCATGCGCCACTTTGGAAGCACACCAGTTGCTCACAGCGGCGGCTTCAGCAACTACGGACTCGCGGCCATGATCGCAAGCGGAGCGGGTCTGTACCTGCGCCGCGGGACGCGCGCCGGCGACGGCCACAGCCGCGAGACCGGCGTTCTGGCAGGAGAAGCGGCGGTGAACGGTCTGATCGTAGCCGAAGCCATGAAATTCGCTTTTGGGAGGGCGCGTCCGAACCAAATGAACGCCGGCAGTTTTGGAGCAGGAGGCGCCTCGTTTCCTTCGGAACATGCGCTCGCCGCCTGGTCGATCGCCAGCGTAATCGCGCACGAGTACCCGGGGCCACTGACCAAACTCCTGGCCTACGGCGGCGCCTCGGGAATCAGTTTGTCGCGCGTCGCGGCCCGCCAGCACTTCCCCTCCGACGTGGCCGTCGGCAGCGCTCTTGGCTATCTAATCGGCCAGTATGTGTACCGCGCGCATCACGACCCGGGGTTGCCGGGCGCAAGCTTCGGCAACTTTGAGAAAGATAGAAATAAGGAGCGAGACAGGGATAAAGACAACGACCAGGACAACGACTTGAAGGAGCAAGTGCCGCTGCACCCGCGCCCGCCATCCGAACTGGGATCGCCTTTCGTTCCCCTGGACTCCTGGGTATATGCCGCGTTCGCCCGTCTGGCAGCGCTCGGTTATGCGCCGAGCGCGTACGCCAATCTCCGGCCCTGGACGCGCATGGAGTGCGCCCGGATCCTGGCGGCAGCAGTCGATGATCTCCATATCGATGATCTGCATAGCGATTTGCCGGACAATGACGCAAGCGCTGACGGCTATCATCCGACGGAGGCCTACCGGATTCAGACTGCGCTCGTAGCCGAGTTTGCCAGCGAACTCCGGAGCCGCGCCGGCTCCGCAACGTCTGAACTGCGGGTTGACAGCCTCTATACGCGATACCTGGGGATCGCCGGCACTCCGCTCGACGACAGCTACCATTTTGGCCAGACCCTCATCAACGACTTTGGCCGTCTCTACGGCTCGGGTTCGAACCTGGTGAGCGGAGGTTCGGCATCCGGGACGGCGGGGCCTCTCGCCTTCTATGTGCGCAGCGAATATCAGCACGCGGCGGCGCTTCCCGCATACAGCCAGGAGGTACAGCAGATGATTGGCGTGATCGACGTGACCCCGCCGCAGGATCCGGTGCATACCGACGTCGTCGATCAGTTCCGCATGCTCGACGCGTACGCCGCCTGGAATTTCAAGACCATGCAGCTCTCGGCTGGCCGACAAAGCCTATGGTGGGGACCGGGCTCGGGCGGACCGCCCAACCTGAGCGACAACGCCGAACCTATCGACATGTTGCGTCTGACCAATCCGTCGCCCTGGACCTTGCCGAGTTTCCTGCATTGGTTGGGACCGGTGCGCTGGGACTCGTTCTTTGGGCTCATGGGCGGGCACCACTATCCCCCGGATCCTGGCATTGACGGCCAGAAGATAAGCTTCAAACCCACGCCCAACCTGGAATTTGGATTCTCGCGCACCATTGTCTTCCGGCCGGTTACGGCGCACATGTTCCTGCGCGGGTTCTTCAGTCTCGGCGACAACAAGACCACGATTCCTGGCAGCCCGGCCGACGTGGGCGACCGGCGCAGCGGCTTCGATTTCAGCTATCGCATTCCCGGCCTGCGGAATTGGCTGGTTCTATACAACGATGGCATGACCGACGACGAAACTTCGCCTCTCGGCTACCCGCAAGATTCGCTGATGAATCCCGGCATCTATCTGCCGCAGATTCCCCGCATCCCAAAGCTCGATTTCCGCGCCGAGATGGTCTGGTCGGATCCTCCCTTGCTGGACAACCGCGGCGGCAAATACTTCTATTACAACGGCGCCTATCACGACGCCTATACCAACGACGGGCATCTGCTCGGTTCCTGGGTGGGGAGGGAGGGCCACGGCCTGCAACTCTGGAGCACCTACTGGCTTTCGCCCCGCAGCCCGGTACAGGTGGGATACCGGAAAGCCCATGTCGACCGCGACTTCATTCCCGCGGGCGGCAACATCCAGGACTTTTTCGTCCGAGCGACCTTTCCCCTGCGTCCAGCAATGGAGATAGTCACATTTCTCCAGTACGAACGCTGGAGTTTCCCCGTGCTATCCCCGCTCGCCGGACCGAACACTTTGGCCTCGGTCGAGTTCACCTGCCATCCGCGATGGAGCAAGGTACTAAGTTTTCACTAAACGAAGCGGTGCGCCGGCGGAAAAGGGCAGCGATCTTCAGGGCGATGATCTGGAAGCTATGCCCCTGACGCAATGATTCTGAAGCAATGATTTCAAACCCCATGAACCGAGAGTCAAGAAACCGAGAGTCCAGGAACCCAGAGTCAGGGATCCTGGGACTTGCGCGGACGGCGGCGGTGCTGGCGGTATTGCTTGCGCTGCCCGGCCGCGCGGCGGCGCAAGCCAATCCGCAAACGCCGGTCGCGGAGCCTCCGCCGTGCCTGGAGGACGATTGCGCCTACGTTCCCAAGCTCACCGAGGACATGGCCAATCCGACGCCGGGAAAGACCGGGGCGCAGACGCTTCCCGGCACCCAGGCCGAGCCGAACCATGCTCCAGGGAACAACGCCGGCCAGAACGACAACCATAACAAAAACGGCAACCAAAACAACAATGACGAACGAGAACCGGGGACCGAGCCAGCCGGGCGTAGAAAGCGGGCTGCGCCGCCGCGCGCGGAGGAGATTCCGGAACCGCCGCCCACCGAATTTCAGGAATTCGTTGCCAGCTCGATCGGCCGCAGATTGCCCGTGTATGGCTCCAGTCTGTTCGCGGGTGTCCCCACAACCTTCGCTCCCGTGGACCGGATCCCGGTGACGGGCGATTACCGGATCGGGCCGGGGGATGAGATTCTCATCCGGGCCTGGGGACAGATCGATCTGAACGCGAAACTGGTGGTCGACCGGGGCGGCGAGGTTTTTCTGCCCAAAGTGGGCGCGCTCTCGGTCGCGGGATTGCAGTACCAGCAACTGCCGGAGTATCTCCGAACCGCGATTGGAAGGGTGTTCCGCAATTTCGATTTGACGGTGAGCCTGGGACAGCTCCGTTCCATTCAAGTGTTTGTCGTGGGCCAGGCCCGACGGCCCGGGAGTTACACGGTCAGCTCGCTTTGCACCCTGGTCAACGCCCTGTTCGCTTCGGGCGGGCCCGCGAACGGCGGCTCCATGCGGCACATTCAGCTGAAACGAGACAACCGCGCGGTCACCGATTTCGATCTCTACGACTTGCTGCTGCAAGGCGACAAATCGAAAGACGCAAGGCTACTGCCGGGCGATGTCATCTATATCCCGCCCGCCGGGCCCGCGATTGCTGTCGCCGGCAGTGTGAATGTGCCGGCAATCTACGAACTGCGGGAGGCGACCAGCCTCCAGCGTGCGATCGAGATGGCGGGAGGCCTGGCGACGACGGCCGATGGACAGAAGGCGGTGGTGGAACGCATCGAGAACCGCAGCACCCGCCGGGTCGAGGAGTTTCCCCTGGATGGCCAGGGGCTGGAGCGGACATTGCAGGACGGCGACGTGGTCCGGATCTTCTCTCTTTCACCCCATTTTGAAAACGCCGTAACCTTGCGGGGAAATGTCGCCCATCCCGGACGTCTGGCCTGGCATCCCGGCATGCATCTGAAGGATGCGATCCCCAACCAGGACGCCCTGGTCACACGTGACTACTGGCGCGCCACCAACTCGGTGGCCAATGCGGACGAGCGGGGTAATCAGCGCTTCGAGCGGCTGCCAGCCCGCACCAAGCCCTTAAACGGGACCACGGCGGCGGATCTGCGCAACCAGATCACGCGCGACGCTCCCGAGATCAATTGGGACTACGCCGTCATTCAGCGGCTGAACCCGCTGGATCTCGCCACACGTCTGATCCCTTTCGACCTGGGGAAACTGGTGCTGCAGGGAGACGAGCACAACAACATGGCGCTCGAGCCGGGCGATGTCATCACCATTTTCTCGCAGAACGATCTCGCGGTCCCGCTCGAAAAACAGAGCAAGTTCGTTCGCCTCGAGGGGGAGTTTCGCGCCGCCGGGGTGTACCGGGCAGAAGCCGGCGAAACCATCCGCCAACTGGTCGAACGCGCCGGCGGATTGACCTCGAACGCCTACCTCTATGGGGCTGAGTTTACGCGCGAATCGGTGCGCCTCGACCAGCAGAAGGGCTTGGACCGGATGATCGACACGCTCGAGGAAGATATCGCTCACAACGCGCTGGCGCCCGCCGGGGTCAGCCCCGAAGAGGTAGCCGACGAGCGCGCGAAACTCGAAGCGCAGCGGCAGCTGGTGAATAAACTCCGGGAAGTCCGGGCGACCGGACGAGTGGTCCTCGATCTGACCCCGAACTCCGGCGGGGTCGGCGGTCTGCCTGAGATCCCGCTCGAAGACGGCGACCGCTTCGTGGTGCCCTATCGCCCGTCGACGGTCGAGATTCTGGGCGCGGTTTATAACAAGAACTCCTTCCTCTACCGGCGGGACGGACGGGTGGACGATTATCTGAAGCGCGCGGGCGGCGCCACGCGGGACGCGGATTCGAGCCGCATGTTTGTCATTCGAGCCGACGGCTCCGTGCTCAGCCGGCAGTCGGTGAAGGGGCTGTGGAACGGAGGCTTCGCCTCGCTTCGCCTCATGCCGGGCGACGCCATCATCGTGCCGGAACGCCTGTCCCACGGCTCGTTCCTCAAGGGCTTGCGCGATTGGAGCCAGATCTTCTCGCAATTCGCACTGGGAGCGGCGGCGGTGCGGGTAATTCAATGAACTCGATCTCCACCGTCGAACCCGAAACCGGCGTCCACGAGGCGCGGCCAGAGAATTCCGCCGGCTTTCTGGGCGCGGCCTTGGCGGCGGACACGGACGAGATAGCGGCTCGATTGACCGGCACGGTGGCACCGGAGGTTCCGGGTTCGGCTGGCGAGGCGGCCCGATTCCACCTGCTCGACTTACTCATCGTGCTCGCCCGGCGCAAGCGCATCCTCCTGCAAGCTACGCTCGCAGCAGGCGTGCTCGCGACGGGAGTTTCCCTGCTCCTGCCCAACCGCTACACCGCGACCGTAAAGATACTGCCGCCGCAGCCCAGCCAGTCGCTGGCGTCGGCGATGATGGGACAACTGGGCACCTTGGGACCGATCGCGGCGCTGGCTCAGAAAGACCTGGGGCTGAAGAATCCTAACGACCTTTATGCCGGGATGTTGCGCAGCCGCACCGCGGAAGATGGGTTGATCCGCCGCTTCGATCTGCTCCGCGTCTATCGCGACCGATACATGACCGATGCCCGGCGAGACCTTGAAGACGCGACCAGCGTCGCGCTCGGCAAGGAAGGATTCGTCGGCATCTCCGTCGAGGACAAAGACCGCCGCCGCGCGTCCGAAATGGCCAACGCCTACGTAGAAGAACTGCGGCAGTTGACGCAGAACCTGGCTGTCACCGAGGCCGGACAGCGGCGCATGTTCTTTGAGCAGCAACTGGAGCTCGCCAAGAACCGCCTGGCCGACGCGGAACAGGCGCTGAAGGAAACGGAACAGAAAACGGGTCTCATCCAGTTGGATGGACAAGCCAAGGCCATCCTGGAAGCGGTAGTCAAACTGCGGGCGGCGATTGCCGCCAAGGAAGTGGAATTGCACGCCATGCGGCTGTTCTCGACCGAAGAGAATCCCGATGTGCGGCTGGGCGAAGAGCAAGTCGCGGGCATGCGCACCCAACTGGCGCTCATGGAAAAGCAGAGCGGCGGCACGAGCGAAGGGGAAGTTCCGGCGGGCGGGGTTCCGGCGGGGAACATTCCCGAGGCCGGCTTACAGTATGTCCGCAAGCTGCGCGATGTGAAGTACGCCGAAACCATGTTCGAGATTCTGGCCAAACAATATGAAGCGGCCAAACTCGACGAGGCCAAAACCGCGGCCGTGATCCAGGTGCTCGATCCCGCCGTGGAGCCGGAACGGAAATCGTCGCCGCCGCGGACGTTGATCATTCTAGGAAGCATGCTGCTGGGGTTCCTGGGCGCGGCGGCGTTCGCGATCCTAGCCGCGGCCTTCGTCGAAATGCGCCGCGATCCGGGGACCGAACACCGCTTCGCCGTGCTGCGCCGGCTGTTCCAGCCATCGTCGTAACCTCCGGGCCTCGGAGCCCGCAGTCGGTTTCAGAATTCCGCAGGAGAATGAAGGACGTGAAGAAGAAGGTCGCGCTCATCACCGGCATCACCGGCCAGGATGGCTCCTATCTGGCCGAGTTCTTGCTGCAACAGGGCTACGAAGTGCATGGCATCAAGCGCCGGACTTCGTCGTTCAATACCCAGCGCATCGAACATCTCTACCAGGATCCGCACATCGACCATTGCAACTTCATTTTGCATCACGGGGACTTGACTGACGCCTGCAGCCTGGTTCACGTCATCGCCCAGGTGCAACCGGACGAAATCTACAACCTGGGGGCGCAGAGCCACGTGGCCGTATCCTTCGAGCAGCCCGAATACACGGCCGATGTCGACGCTCTCGGCACGTTGCGGTTGCTCGAAGCGATCCGCATTCTCGGCCTGACCAGCCACACCCGCTTCTATCAGGCTTCGACCTCCGAACTCTTCGGTTTAGTGCAGGAGATTCCCCAAACCGAGCAGACGGCCTTCTATCCGCGCTCGCCCTACGGCGTCGCCAAGCTCTACGCCCACTGGATCACGGTGAACTACCGCGAATCCTATGGCATGTATGCCTGCAATGGGATTCTGTTCAACCATGAGTCGCCAGTGCGGGGAGAAACCTTTGTCACCCGCAAGATCACCCGCGCCCTGTCCCGCATCAAGCTCGGCCTCGAAGATCGTCTCTATCTCGGCAATCTTTCGGCGTGGCGCGACTGGGGACACGCCCGCGACTATGTTGAGATGCAGTGGCTCATGCTGCAGCAGCCGCAGCCGGAAGATTTCGTGATTGCCACCGGTGAGCAGCACACGGTTCGCGAATTTGTCAGCCTGGCGGCGGAACGCCTCGGCCTGCCACTGGAGTGGACGGGATCGGGTGCGGACGAAAAAGGAATCGACCGGCTTGGGCAAGTGCGGGTGTCGGTCGATGCGCGCTATTGCCGGCCGGCCGAGGTGGAAACACTCTTGGGCGATGCCACCCGGGCCCGGGAAAAGCTCGGCTGGCGGCCGCGAACCGGTTTCCATGAACTGATCGCCGAAATGGTCGATGAGGACCTGGCCGCGGCCGAGCGCGACGAACTGGTAAGAAAACACGGCTACAAGGCTTGCCGGCCGTCATCGGCATCGGCGTCGGGCTGATCGCATCGGTCTCCCCTTGCGGTTGCCCATGCCGCTCCCGATGGAACTCTCCATGGAACTCCCAATGCAACGCCCAATGCAACGCGATGACCGTATCTACATTGCCGGTCACCGCGGCCTGGTCGGGTCCGCCCTCCTGCGCCAGCTGCGCGCCGCCGGCTACCGCGATCTGGTTACCGCCGACCATGGCGACTTGGACCTCACCGAGGGCGGCGCCGTCCGTGCCTTCTTCCGCGAGATGCGCCCGGCCTATGTCTTTCTTGCCGCGGCCAAGGTGGGAGGGATTCTGGCCAACGCCACCAGGCCCGCCGAATTCATCGCCCAGAACCTGGCCATTGCGGTCAACGTGATTCAGGAAGCCCATGGTGCCGGCGTCGAGCGGTTGCTATTTCTTGGCTCCAGCTGTATTTATCCGCGCGACTGTCCGCAGCCGATTCGCGAGGAGTATCTGCTGACCGGGCCGCTCGAGCCGACCAACCGGGCCTATGCCGTGGCCAAGATCGCGGGGATCGAAATGTGCCGCGCCTATAACTCCCAGTATGGCACCAGCTATCTCGCGGTCATGCCCACGAATCTGTACGGCCCCGGCGACGATTACGACCCGCAGACGTCGCACGTTGTCCCGGCGCTCTTGCGCAAGATGCACGAAGCCAAATCGGCCGGCCGCCGGTCGGTCACGCTGTGGGGGACGGGATCGCCGCGCCGCGAGTTCCTCCACGTCGACGACCTGGCGAATGCCTGCGTGTTCCTGATGCGGTTGCCGCCGGAACAGTTCGCGGCGATCGTCAAAATGGAGCCGCCGCTCGTCAACGTCGGCTGTGGCGAGGACCTGACCATCGCGGAATTGGCCACGCTGATTGGCGAAGTGGTCGGGTCGACGGCGAAGATTCTCTGGGATCCGAGCCAGCCGGATGGCACGCCGCGAAAGCTCCTCGACGTGAGCCGCCTGGCCGCACTCGGCTGGACGCCTTCCATCTCCCTGCGCGAGGGCCTCGCCGCAACCAATCAGCAATACCTCAGGGAAGGGTCGTGGTGAGCACGGCAACCTTGCGTCTGCGTGAACTCGCCGCCAGCGTGCGCTGGCTGGAATCTGAAACCTCGACGGCGGAAGGACGGGCGAAGGAACGGCACCGCCGCGCCGCGCTCACCGGAGCTGTGGCCGTTCTCGCCAAAATCGTCGCCGTTTCCACCAGCCTCATTACAATCCCCGCAACCCTGCTCTATCTGGGGACGGAACGCTTCGGATTGTGGATGACCATCAGTTCCATTCTCGGAATCCTCAGCTTTGCCGATTTTGGCATCGGCAACGGCCTGATGAACTCGATTGCCGAGGTTCACGGCCGGCAGGACCGGGACGCCATGCGGCAAGCCATCGCGAGCGGCTGCGCCATGCTGGCGGTGGTGGGGCTGGCAATCGCGGCCGGTTTCCTCGCCCTTTATCCACGCATCGACTGGGCGCGCGTGTTCAATGTCCGCAGCGCGCTGGCCGCGAGCGAGGCGGGGCCGGCCTTGCTGCTGTTCGTGCTTTGCTTCGCCTTGAACGTGCCGCTCGGCGCCATGCAGCGGATCCAACTGGGATTGCAACAGGGCTACTACGCGAACCTGTGGCAACTGGCGGGCAGCGTGTGCGGGTTGGGAGGGGTTCTCGTCGGAGTCCATCTCCGCCTGGCGCTGCCCTGGCTGGTGCTGATGGTTTCGGGCGCGCCGGTCGGTGCGGCGGCGGCGAATGGCTGCGTGTTCTTTGGCTTTCTCCATCCCGAGCTTCGGCCGCGGGCATGCCACATCTCGTTCGGGGCGGCCCTTCAACTGGCCCGGATTGGCGGGTTTTTCTTCTTTCTCCAGGTAATGGTTGCCGCCGTGTTCTATTCGGATTCGCTCATCATCGCGCGCGCGCTGGGCGCCGCGGCCGTGGCCGATTACGCCGTGGTGCAGCGCATGTTCATGATCATCCCGCTGTCGCTCGCCATGTTCACCGCCCCGCTCTGGCCGGCGTATCGGGAAGCCCTGGCTCGAGGCGACGTCCTCTGGGTACGGAAGATGCTGCTCCACTCGCTCGCCGCAACGATTGCAGCGGCGGCCGCGCTGTCGCTGGCTCTGTTCTGGTCGGCCGCCTTCATCCTCAAAATCTGGGTGCATGGCAAGGTGCATGCCGGGCCCGCGTTGCTGGCCGGTTTTTCGGTCTGGGTCGTATTCGAAGCCGGCGGCAGTGCCCTCGCCATGTTCCTGAACGGAGCGGCCGTCATCAAGTTCCAGGTTGTGGTGGCGAGCACCTTTGGAGTGGCCTGCGTCCTGGCCAAGTTCTACGGCGCCCGGAGCTACGGCGTGGTCGCGATACCGTGGGCGGCGATCGTCACTTATTCACTCTGTCACGTCGTTCCCTGCCTGCTGTTTGTGCCGGGCATCGTTCGCTCGGTTTGTGCGAGTCACGCGGCTGCCGCCGCCAAGGGGTAAACATGAAAAGCGATCAGTGGATTGTCGTCACCACCATTCAGGCTCCGACCGAAAGCATTGCGGCGCTCTCGCGCCTCGCCGGCGCGGGCTGGTTGGTGGTGGTGGTGGGCGATACGAAAACGCCCACTGACTGGAGCGCAGACGGTATTAGGTATCTTTCCGTCATCGAGCAGCACCGGATCTTCGGAGCCATTTCCGAACGGATTCCGGTCCGCCATTACTCGCGCAAGAATCTCGGCTATCTATACGCGATTCAGCACGGCGCAAAACTCATCCTCGAAACCGACGACGACAACATCGCCGGCCCGGACTTTGGCGGCGCCTTATTGCCCGCGGTGACGGGCGCGCCCCTGTCGCACCCGGGCTGGGTCAACATTTACAAGTATTTCAGCGATGAGCTGATCTGGCCGCGCGGGCTGCCGCTGACGGAAATCGGATCGGCGCCACCGCTCGGCGCCGCCGAGACGGCCACCTGCCCCATCCAATCCTACCTGGCGGACGACGATCCCGATGTGGACGCCATTTACCGGCTCCTCTACAAGCGCCCAACCCGGTTCGCCCGGCGGCCGCCGGTCATTCTCAATGCCGGGACCTGGTGTCCCTTCAATTCGCAGAACACGGTCTTTTTCGAGCCCGCCTTTCCGCTGCTGTATCTGCCGTGTTTTGTCAGCATCCGCATGACCGATATCTGGCGCTCGTTTGTGGCCCAGGCGGCGTTGTGGAAACAGGGATACAAGCTATCGTTCCATGGCCCGACCGTAAAGCAGGTGCGCAACGATCACAACCTGATGCGGGATTTCGCCGACGAAATTCCCGGCTACCTGGAGAACGACCGCATCGCCGCCACGCTGCTGCGGGCGCTCGACGAAATCGGACCGGGCGACCTCGCCGCGATCACCCGACACCTCTGGCGCTCGCTAATCGAAATCGGAGTTGTCCCGGAGAAAGACCTGGCGGTCATCGACCTGTGGCTGGAATGCCTGCGGGGAGTGCCGGCTTGAACGTAGCTCTGCTCATCGAAAGCCTCTCGGTTCACGGCGGCACGCACAAACAGCTTCTCCGCCTGGCACAATACCTGCGCGCCTCGGGCGACCGGGTCGAAATCGTGACCCGGGAATACCTGCCCGGCCAATGCTACGAAGAGTTCGGTGGCTTCGACATCAAGACCGATCCCCACCCCGCTCGAGGCCGGCTGGGCAGAGTGGCCGCGGGCCTCCGTCTGGCAAAACTCATCAGCCCGGATGCGGATGTGCTCAACGTCCACGATCAGGGATGCGACCTGATCGCGCTGCAGTCCCTGCTGCAACGGCCGTCGCTGCCAGTGGTGTGGCAGATCAACGATTTGCATCCCGCCTACCATGTCGGCCCGTACGCGGAGATCGGCGCACGCTGGTTCCACCCGGCGCAAAGGTTCGTCGGCCGGCTGGTCGCCCGGCGCTGTCGGGCATTGACCGTCAACGTCACCAAGAACGCGCGCCGGGTGCAGCAGAACATGGGCGGCGAGCCGGAAGTCTTCTATTGCGGAGTGGATCAGATTGCCTCCACGCCCACGGTGCGTCGTCTGGAGGCACCCATCCAGGTGCTGTCGATTGGCGTGTTCTACCCCTACCGGAATTACGAGACCATTATCGACGCGCTGGCTCTGCTCGCCAGCCAAGACATCGGCGCCGAGCTGACCGTGGTGGGCACAACCAAGTATCACCCCGAATACGCCCACACGGTCGAGACGTTGGCGCGGCAGCGGGGAGTCGCCGTCTGCTGGCTGGGCGAGGTGACAGAGGAAGTTCTGCGCCGCACCATGGCCCGGAGCCACCTCTTCGTGTTCGTCAACGTCGACCAGAGCTGGGGCTTGGCCGCCTTCGAGGCGCTGAACATGTCGCTGCCCGTAGTTCTGTCGGAAAGCGTGGGAGCGGTCGAGTTGCTGCGCGACAACCCCAGCGTCCGCGTGGTGGATCCGAAGTCGGCGGTCGCGGTGGCCGCCGCCATTGCCGACATTGCTTCCAGTCAGCGGCGCTACGAGCAACTGATGGCGACCGCGTTCGAAAGCGTGCAGGCCTATACCTGGGACAAACTGTATTCGAGCGCCATGCGCCGTCTGTTCCTGCGGCTGAGTCAGACATCCGAGAGAGCGCGCGGCGCGGCCGCGAGCCGAACCTGAGGTATCTAGAGGAGGATCGAGAAAACGCCATGCTGCTAGTCGGCACCATGATCGACATCTCCGAACACCTGCCTCTGTACCTGGGGTGTCTTCTGCTGGCGGGACTGCTGGCGATGGTCCTGAACCATGCGGTCTTGGGGCGCCCGACGGGCGGCTTGATTTTTCTTCAGGTCTCGTTCGCCTTTAACACGGCCATCGTACTGTTTGGCTGGGCCCGGGGCTTGGTACGGTTTTCTGGGGTCGCCCATTGCCTGCTGTACGAATTAATGGCAGCGGGCGGAATCTACTGGATCTATCGGAAACTGCTGCGGCACAGAATCCGGCTGCTCGAACGCCTGGGGCGGCTGCATGCCGCCGCGGTTGCGGCGTTGCTGGTTTCGTTCAACCTCGCCATGTTCGCTCTGTTTCTGGTTTTCGTGGTGCGGAACGAGGGTGGGTCCCGCATCGAATTCATGAATGCCGGATGGTTTTCGTTTCTCAAACCCACCGTGTCGCTGCTCACCCCGCTGACGTTCTTCTTCCCCGTTTATCTTCTGGATCGGGGCCAGCGCTTTCTACCGCTCATGATTCTCTCAGCGGCCATTCTGAGCAGCATCGCTTCGGGCTCGAAGGGAGCGCTGGTGTTCGGATTCATCGGCGCCGCGCTGCTGTACCGGGACATCAAGGGCTCGCGGCTGGCAATTCCGAAGTCCGTGAAAATTATCTTGCTGCTTGTCTTATCCCTTTCGGTCACCTTGACCCTCGCCCGATTGGATGTGACCCTCCCCGACCTGGCGCAACGCTTCATCCGATTCGGGGAATCGGCCGTCCTTGTCTATTACGCCGACGACCCAGCGTCGGCCGCCGACGGGGTTTCCACCCTGGCCAAGATTCACCGGGGAGCGGCCAGGCTGCTCGGCGACCCCTCCGCGGCGGATATCGATACCGCCTTTGGCTTCGCCCTCAACCGCGCCGACAGCGGCGCGCAGAACTTCACCGGGCCCAACGCCCAGATCTCCAGCTATATGATGTGCAACTACTCGGGATGGGGAAATTTGATCGGCATCGCCTCCATCTTCGGCTACCTCGCCATCCTGAGCTGGTTTGTCGAACGCTTCCTCGGCCGGGGGGACGCAGGGACGGCGCTCCTGCTGCCTTTCGCCGTTGCCTCGCTCAGCGATTTTCTGCAGGACTACTACCAGGGCATGAGCGATGTCACCCTGATTCTCATGTTGGCGATGGCCCTGGCTGGTATCGACGTGGTTCGTTCCGCCTGCCGGACGGTGGCGAGCGCAGCGGAGTGTGTATGAACCCGCTTCAGGCTCCGTTCTTGACCGTGGTGCTAGCCGTAAAGGACCCGGAAGCGCGGCAATGTGAAGCTTGCATCGCCGCGATCGCCGCCCTGCGCCATTCGCCCCGTTTCGATTTGGTCATCGTGGCCAGCGGGAGGGTTCCGGCGATTTCCGATTCCTGCCGGTCCCGGCTGCACCGCGTCTCGGTCCTCGAGTGGCCGCCGCGCGGCATCTATGACGCCTATAACCGGGGCATCGACGACGCCCGGACGCCCTACGTGATGGTAATGGGAGTGGACGACCTGCTGCTGCCAGGGTTGGATACGGTGATCGATGCGATGATCGATGCCAAGAACGACACGAAGACAGACGCGAAGACTGGTGCCATGGCCGCTGGCGGGCGGCCGCACATGGTAGCGGCGTGCGCGCTCATGCAGGGCATCGGTATTATGCGGCCGAGCCGCTTCCGTTGGGGGCTGATCTTCAAAAACTGGTGCCAGCAGGGACTGCTGTACCGCACCGACACCTTTGTCGCCAGACGATTCGATTGCCGGTATCCCGTGCAAGCCGACCACAAGTTCAACATGGAATTGGTTTCCGATCCCCGCACCGTGATCTGCCACCGGGACGAGGTCATTTGCCACTTTGCCGCGGGCGGGCTGTCGCAGACGATCCACGACTGGGCGTTTCGCGAGGACATGCCGGAGATGGTGCGCGCCTGCTACGGCTGGCCGTTCTGGATCGTAGCCCTCGCCAAGAAATGGGTCGCCAGCGGCGTCAAGAACTGGTCCCAGGTGCGGGCGGCGGAGTCGGAGGTCGCTCGCTTGCGGAAAGCCGCCTCCTCCTCAAGGACGGATCTCACCCCCCGCGCGGCCGACAAATAGGGGCGCATCGTTTCAAGCTTCGCGCAAGCCTTCATGACCCGATACGCGATATTTTTTCCACAGTTTCACCGCGTCCGCGTGAACGACCAGGCCTGGGGGGCCGGGTTTACGGACTGGATGCTGGTGGCGGCGGCCAATGCCTTCGGGCACTGGAAGCATCGCCGGTCTCCGGCCTGCGGGTTTTACGATTTGTCCAACCACACCGATGTCGGTTCGAGGCTGGAGGCCGCCGCCGCCGCTGGCATTGGCGGATTCGGAATCTACCACTACCGCTTCGAGGATGGTCCCGAGCTCGACGCGGTCGAGCGCTATCTGCGGTGCACGCCACCTCCGGCGGGCTTCCAGTATTTCTACATCTGGGCGAACGAGGACTGGTCGACGCGCTGGCGCGGCAACGATAAGGATAAGAAGATCGAGATCCTAAAAAGAGTATGCGTCCGGCCCGGGCGGCGCGAGGTGGCCGAGCATGTGAATTATCTAGCTCCCTTCATGGATTCGGATGCCTATACACGCATCGCGGGCCGGCCGCTTTTTGTGGTGTACCGGCCGGACTGGTTTACCGACACCGAGGCCACCTTGGGCCTTTACCGGGAAGAATTCCGACGCGCCGGGCTGCATCCGAGCATCGGCTTTTTCTTGCACAACCTTTCCGACGCCGCGCACTCGAAGACTTTCGATTTTGGGTACTTATTTGAGCCGCGCCTGTTCTTCAACGCGCATGGCCTGCGCAAGCATGCGGCCGTGATCCAGGCCTACCGGGCGCTCGCTCGAACCCTGTCGGCGGAGAAGACCGAGGCCTTGTACCGGTTCCTCAGTCGAATCCGGACCGGGCGCTCGACGAGCTATTCGTTTGCCGAGTTTCTCGCCTATCTGGGCGGCCGGGAACGAGCGGCGCTGATTTCGGCCTGCGCCTGTCCGCTACAGAACATCGCCACCTGCGGATGGAACAACGCCCCGCGCTATCGCCGGCGCTTCACCGAGCTCGAAGTCCCGACGGAGGAACAGATGGCGGCCATGATGGCAACGATGATGCCGAAAGCGATGACGATGGCGCGCCTGGCCGGCAGGACCGGGAATTCGGCCACGGTTCCATTGTTATGCAATGCCTGGAACGAGTGGTCGGAAGGAGCCGCGATCGAGCCCTGCAGCTATCTGGGCGATACCTTGCTGCGAGCCTATCTCCACGGTCCGGACGGTGAAATTGAACGGCGGCTGGGTTGACCAGCGACGCCGATCGTTTTGAGACGTACTTCCGCCGCCTCCGCGGCATAAGCCTGAAGGGACGGCTCTATAAGCGGCTGATTTCGTCTCCGCTGCTGTTTCTATGCGCCCGCTGCTTCGGGCCGCGCCTGCTCGAAGTAGGATCGGGCATCGGAGCTGGCGTGCTGGGAGCTTTCCCCAACCGCGTGGTCGGGCTCGATATCAATCCCCATGCGGTGAACTACTCGAAAACTCTTGGTCTCCGGGTGGGGCTGATCGCGGAGGGCACGCCGTTCCCGTCGGCAGACGGTTTCTACGACGCCTGCATTCTGGACAACGTACTCGAACATATTGCCGATTCCCAGCCCGTTCTCGACGAATGCTGGCGCGTCACGCGGCCGGGCGGCGGACTGGTTGTGGCCGTGCCGGGAGTCCGGGGCTTTGCCGCGGATTCCGATCACAAGGCGTTTTACGGGGAGCGGGAACTGCGGCAATTGCCGGGCCGGTGGAGGACGGACCGGATCTTCGCGATCCCGCTGCTCTGCCGCAACGAAGCGCTCTCGCGGCATATGAAGCAGTACTGCCTGGCCGGAGTGTATCGCAAATAACGCCCTCACGCGATTTAGGTCGATGGAAGTGGAAGGAACGATCAAAGGAGCAAGCGATGGACAACTTGTTGGATCTTACCGTCATTATTCCCAGCTTCAACACGCGGCGGCTGTTGCGCAATTGTATTGCTTCCATACACGAACACACCCGCGGTATCGCGTTTGAAGTGATCTGCATCGACGACGATTCGCGGGACGGCAGCGCGGAGATGGTGGCGGAGGCCTTTCCCGAGGTCATCCTCTTGCGGAACACGGTCAACCAGGGGTATGTCAAGAACACCAATCTCGGGATGAGCCGGTCGCGGGCACGCTATGCCTGCCATCTAAACAGCGACACGCTGCTTGTCGGAAACGCCTTCGCGGCCCTGGTGCGGTACATGGACGAGAACCAGCAGGTGGCTGCCTGCGGCCCGAAACTGCTCAACCCGGACGGCTCGGTGCAGCACTGCATCCGCCATTTTTCCGGACCCGGCACCATGCTGTTGCAAGCGCTCAACTGGCACAAGCTGTTTCCGAGCAGCCGCGTCGCCGACCGTTACTACGCCACCCATTTCGACTACACCCGGGCGCAGCCCGTCGACAGCATCGGCACCACCGCCTATATGGTCCGGCGTTCGACCTGGGAGAACGCGGGCATGCTCGACGAACGTTTCCGTCTTTTTGTCTCGGATCTGGCCTATAACTTCATGCTG
>CAVZUP010000023.1:0-7600 GCA_963778255.1 uncultured Acidobacteriaceae bacterium | reverse complement strand
TACCTTGATCTACGAAATGATTCGCCGCGACGTGCATCGCGGCATTGCCGCGCTGTGTCTGGGCGGAGGGAATGCGGTGGCTATGGCGGTGGAGCGGTAGGGCGGCCTTGAACCGGTTTTGAGTGCTATGGGGATCTTTCAACAACCGGTTTTATCCGTAGGGCAACTTACAGGATGGAATTCTGGCGATTCCACGCGCAGCAAGTGGTATGCCTGGTCCAATGTGCGGACCACGTGCAGGTTCGGGCGAGTCTCCTCGCCAAGCATCTGAAACATGCGTGCCATGCCATAAACGACATCGGTCGTAGCGACAAAGACGCGCACGCATGTAGTCGGAAATTTGGGCGAAGTCGTTGCCACGTCCCTTATGGCGTGGCTGGAAAGTTCAAATTTTGTCACCCCCGAGAAATCAACGATGCAACGACACCTATGGGACGACATAAACTCTGACATTGCGGCATAGCAGGTCGCCGCCATGACGTCTGTAAGTTGGCCGTCCAGCGTGATGCGCAGAAGGTCGTTCTCGGGGCTGTACTCCATGACAAAACCCATGATGACCCTCCGCAACGCCACCCTATAATGCTCGATCTTGCGAGCCTTTGCAATTCTGGTCAGGTTACAGAAGGTTGGGCGGACTGTACCAAGCCGCAGGAGCCATATTCTCTCGGGGACGTCTTGCCTTTCACGGTTGCGCTTGGATATTCGTAACTGTTGTTCACAGGCATTTACACTCAGAGCCGCGCTGAAGCCTCGACTTACTGCGCCGCCGTCGCCGCTTCCTCCCCGACCGGCAGCGTAATCGTGAACACCGCTCCTCCATCCGGAGCCGTCGCTGCTTCGATGTTCCCGCCGTGTTCGCGCAGCACCGTCTTGCAGATGCTCAGTCCCAGGCCGGTGCCGCGGCCGGGACGCTTGGTGGTGAAGAAGGGATCGAAAATATGGGCCAGATTCTCCGTCGCGATTCCCGGGCCATCATCCTGAAACACGATCCACACCGAGTCGGGCTTGCGTCCGATGCGCACCCGAATCGTGCCTTTTTCGCGGTTTTCGCGGATCGCCTGCTCCGCATTCAGCAGCAGGTTCAGGAACACCTGCATCAGCTGATTGGGATCGGCCACCACCGCCGGTATGCCCGGTTCGGGCAGAAAGTCCACCGTGATGTTGCTCTTGCGTAGTGGATAGGCCTGCATCTGCACCGTGCGCTGCACCAGTTCGTTCAGATTGACCTGGCTGCGTCCCGGAGCCGGCGGCCGCGCGAAGTATTGCAGGTTCTGCACAATCTCCGCCGCGCGCCGCGCCTGCTGGTGCAGAATCGCAATCTGTTTGCGCGCGCCTTCGCTGGCCTCGCCTTCCTGCAGCAGCTCGGCCATTCCCAGAATGCTGGTCAGCGGATTATTGAGCTCGTGCGCAAAACCGCCAATCATTTGCCCCATGGCGGCAAGGCGTTCACTCTGAATAATCTGCTGCTCCAGCTTCTTCTCCGTGGTCACATCGCGGACCGAGATGATGACGCCCGCCGGTTTGCCCTCCGTATCGAGCAGCGGACTAGCCATGCCCAACATCGTGCGCCAGCTCCCGTCGCGATGCCGTGAGCCGAATTCGCACGCGGTCAGCGGACTCTCTCCGCTGGCAACCGTCCGGTGCAGTGCTGCCAGATCCGGTGAAGTGTTCTCCACCTCGGCGACGTTCCTGCCCAGCAGATGTTCCGGCCCGTAGCCGAGGAGTTCGCCGATGCGCGGGCTGACAAATGTATATTGCCCCTTCAGATCGAGCACCAGAATCAGCTCGGGAAAGCTTTCCAGCAGGCGCCGCCGGAACTCCTCTTGCCGCCGCAACTGCCGCTCCAGCGTGCGCTTCTCGGTCACGTCCACCAGCGTGCCTTGATAGCGGACAACCTTTCCCGCCTCCAGCACGCCGGTCGAGGTATCCACGCACACCGCGATGCCGCCATCTTTTTTTCGCAGCCGAAGCTCGCGCGTGCGGGTGCGTCCACTCTGGCTTCCACCGCGTCCCAGCACCGGATCGCCGCCGGCATCCGCACTCAGTGCTTCCGGCGGCAGGGTTAAGAGCTCTTCCTTGCTCGCATAGCCCAGAATCGTCACCAGCGCCGGATTCACCTCGAGCAGCTTGCCGTCGGGACTGCTGATGTATACGCCTTCCTGCAGAGATTCGAACAGCTGCGTAAAGCGATGTTCCTTTTCCCGCTGTCCCGTAATGTCGCGCGCCAGCACACTTGCCCCGGTCACCTCGTCGCCCTTGACGATGGCGCTAACCACGCAATCGTAGTACAGGCGCCGCGAATCATTTTTCAGCTGGACTTCGACGACTCCCGACCAGTTTCGCTTTTCCAGAAACCGCGCCAGCCCCCCGGCCGCCTCCGCATGCACCGGCGCGCCCAGGAATTCTTCGAGCTTGTGTCCTACCAGCCCGGAATAAGGAACATTGAGAATTTCCGAAGTTCGCCGGTTGACCGTCTTCATGGTTCCATCGAGTGAGACCGCGAGCGCCACGTCATCCAGAGAATCGATCAGATCCTTGAAGTTGCGCTGCGACCGCATGATCAGCTGGCCCAGCTGATCCAGTTGCTCTTCGGAAGGCGTGACTCCCGCCTGGCCCTTAAAGCCCTGCAAAATCTGCTTGAGCTCCACCACCTCGCGCTTGCGCCCAAAAGCGTAGGCGGCAAACAAGACCGCGAGCAAGAAAAGTCCGCAGGGAATTGCCCAAAGCCGGAAAGGCAGGTCTTTCAGTTCTTGCCACGACAACGCGGCCACCGCCGCAGCGAACAAAACCAGCAGGCCAAGCGCCCATCGCCACAACTGGCTCTCTTCGCGCTCCAGCCGGCTTGCTGCCGGATCGGGACGGTTTGAAGTTGGACCTTCGTCAAGCATAGGTGCAGTCTCCTGACGCAAGTGCGATCTCGCAAAAACCGTGCATCGTTTTCGCTCGGTTGCCTTTAGCGTAGCACCGAAAGCCGCCATTCACGCCAGAACGTTCAGGTCACGTTCCATCACGGTAACCAAGTGATGACCATCACAGCGGAGCGGTTTGGCGGCGGCTACCATGTTGCCAAGGATCTCCCATCCTGCGCTTGCCCCTTGGTGTGCCCACTGGTGTCTCCTATGCTCTATAAGACCCTGAGTGCCGCGGTTTACGGCATCGACGCAAATATCATCGAAGTGGAAGTGGATGTTTCCGGCGTCAAAATGACCGAAGACCACTTCCACACCGTCGGCCTCCCCGATGCCGCCGTCCGCGAAAGCCGCGACCGCGTCCGCTCGGCGCTGAAAAACTGCGGCTACGACATTCCTCCTACCCAGATCACCATCAATCTGGCGCCAGCCGATATCCGCAAAGAGGGTTCCGGTTTCGACTTGCCCATGGCGCTCGGCATTCTCGGCGCCTACGGCGGGCTGAATAAGAAGGAGATTCCCGACGCGCTATTTGTCGGCGAGCTCTCCCTCGACGGCAGCCTGCGCGGAGTCCGCGGCGCGTTGCCGATCGCCATCGAGGCTCGTCGCACGAAAGTGAAACGCCTGATCGTGCCCGAGGTCAACGCTCGCGAGGCGGCCATGGTTGGCGGCGTGGAAGTCTATCCCGTGAAGTCGCTGCTCGAAGTCATTCGCTACATCAATTCCGGCAACGGCGTTTCCCGCATGACCGTTGACAGCGATCAACTGCTCAGCCAGGCGCAGCAGTTCCACGTGGATTTCAAGGATGTGCGCGGCCAGCAAACCGCCAAGCGCGCCCTCGAAGTCGCCTGCGCCGGCGGTCACAACATTCTGATGATCGGTCCTCCAGGCTCGGGAAAAACGATGCTGGCGAAACGCATGCCGACCATCCTGCCGCCCTTCACCTTCGAAGAAGCGCTCGAAACCACCAAGATTCACAGCGTCGCGGGAGTGCTCGACGCACGCGCCGGACTGGTTGGACTGCGCCCTTTTCGCGCTCCGCATCACACCATCTCCGATGCTGGCCTGATTGGCGGAGGCGCGATTCCCCGGCCGGGTGAAGTCTCACTGGCCCACAACGGCGTTCTGTTCCTGGATGAACTTCCCGAATTCCCGCGCAATGTTCTCGAAGTCATGCGCCAGCCGCTGGAAGATGGCACCGTTTGCATCGCGCGCGCCGCCATGTCGCTAACCTTCCCCGCGCGCTTCATGCTCGCCGCCGCCATGAACCCGTGTCCCTGCGGATTTCACAACGACCGCACCCGCGAATGCCACTGCACTCCGCCCATGATCCAGCGCTACATCTCGAAGATTTCGGGGCCGCTGCTCGACCGCATCGACATCCACATTGACGTCCCGGCGGTGAATTACAAGGAAATGCGCAGCACCTCGGAGCCGGAAAATTCCGCCAAGATTCTCGCCCGCGTGATCCGTGCCCGTGAGCTTCAACTGACGCGCTTTTCTTCGGAGCGCCAAAAGCTCTATTGCAACGCGCAAATGCCGCCGCAGTCGATTCGCAAGTTCTGCGAGTTGTCTGTCGATTGCGAGCGCCTGCTCGAACGCGCCATGGCCCAGCAAGGACTCAGCGCCCGCGCTCACGACCGCATCCTGAAAGTAGCGCGCACGATTGCCGACCTGGATGGAATTCCACAGCTCGAACCAAAACACATCGCCGAGGCGATTCAATATCGAACGCTCGACCGGACGTTCTGGGCGTAGGGGTAGTGGAGAGACGGGCGTCCTCGCCCGCATACGGCATCGCCTGGGCAAGCTGCACCTTAACTTTTGCTGAAAATACACAGATAAACTTGCAAGATAAACTTGTCAGTATGCCTGTTCGTATGTTAGGATGGCACTGTGATGCCAAGAAAAACGCTCGAAGTCGCCATCGCCGATTTCACCCAGGCCATTGGCCTGTTGGTGCGCCGCGTGCGTGCGGCCGCCGCTTCCCAAGAACTGTCCTTGACCGAATCTGCCGTTATGGCGCGCCTCGAAAGAGGTGGTCCGGCCACGACCGCCGATCTGGCACGCGCGGAAGGCATGAAGCCGCAGTCGATGGGAACCACCATCGCGGCGCTCGAGGAGATGGGCATCGTCGAGCGCAATCCGCATCCGACTGACGGCCGGCAAGTGAATATTCAACTCACCGCCAAGGGCATCGCGGTGCGGAAGAGTGCCAAGGATGCCAAGCGGACATGGTTGGCGCAGGCTGTCGCCCAACTCGATGAACAGGAACGGGAAACGCTGCTTGCGGCTGGCGAGATCATCAGGCGCCTGGCGGAAATGTGAACGCGCCCGCAATCAGTTCGAATGTGCAGAGGACCTCTCTGCTTGGTTCGATCTCGCACGCCTGGCGAGCGCTGCGGCACCGCAACTTCAAGCTCTTCTTCTTCGGTCAGAGCATTTCGGTGATCGGCACCTGGATGACGCGGCTGGCGACAAGCTGGCTGGTCTATCGATTGACCCATTCTGCGCTTCTGCTCGGCGTGGTGAGCTTCGCGGGATACATTGTTTCCTTCGCGCTGGGACCATTTGCCGGCGTCTGGGTCGAGCGCCTCAATCGCCGCAAGCTGCTGGTGTGGACACAAGCCGCTGGCGCCGTCCAGTCGCTCGCCCTGGCAGCGCTTACTCTCGCGCATGTCGTCAACCTCTGGGAAATCATCGCCCTCATCGCTTTGCAAGGCTTAATCAATGCGTTCGACATGCCCGGCCGCCAATCCTTCCTCGTGCAGATGGTTGAGGATCGTGACGACCTCAGCAACGCAATCGCCATTAACTCCTCAATGCAAAATGGCGCGCGGCTGGTCGGTCCCGCTCTCGCCGGCTTAGTGATCGCAGCCGTTGGCGAAGGCTGGTGCTTCCTGATCGATGGAGTCAGTTACTTCGCTGTGATCGTATCGTTACTGCTGATGCGCATCAAGCCCGTAGACATCCACCGCAACCGGGCCAACATGTTCGAACAGATGCGTGAGGGCTGGGACTACGTTTGTGCCTTTCGGCCCATCCGCACAATCCTTCTGCTCATTTCGCTCATAAGCCTGATGGGCTATTCCTGGTCTGTGCTCCTGCCAGTCTTTGCCGCCCAGTTACTGCACGGGGGTGCGTCCACCCTCGGCTGGCTGACGGGAGCCGCCGGCGTCGGTGCGCTTGTTTCGGCGCTCTCCCTTGCCGTCCGCAAGTCGGTTGTCGGGCTGACCAGAATGCTTCAGATCGCGAGCGCTACGCTGGGAGGTGGGCTGATTCTCTTCGGCCTGTCGCATACGCTGTGGATATCGCTCGCACTGATGGTCCTCGTGGGCTTTGGCATGATCCAGACCGCATCCGCCAGCAACACCATCATCCAATCGCTCGTTCCGGAAGACAAACGTGCCCGCGTGATGAGCTATTACACCATGGCCTTTTTCGGCGCCGCGCCGTTCGGCAGCCTGCTGGCCGGCGCGTTGGCCCACCGGATCGGAGCGCCCCACACCGTCATCATCACCGGCGCGTTCTGCCTTGCCGGCTCGCTGTGGTTTAGCTTCGAGCTGCCCAAAGTCAGGACAGTCATGCGGCCGATCTACCAGCAGATGGGTCTGCTGCCCGCACGCGACATAAACCTGATTTTCGACGAGCGCGAATCGGCGATATGACCCTCCAAGAACCCTCACTCCAACCGAAAGGAAAAACACCATGAACTGGCATAATTACATCGCTTGCTTTTTCGCCGGGATGCTTTTTGCGAATGTCGTGCCTCATTTCGTGCACGGAATTTCTGGCGACCGTTTCCCGACACCATTCGCTCATCCTCCCGGAAGAGGATTGTCATCGCCAACCGTGAACGTTGTCTGGGCGCTATTGAACCTGGTTGCCGGCTACATCTTGTTTCGAGTCGGAAAGCTTGCGGGCGGAGACACCCTGGCACTTGTCATTTTCTTCGCAGGCATCGTAACGATAAGCACAATATCGAGCGTTAATTTTGCCAGGAAACAAGCGCAGTGACCCAACCGGAAGGAAACCCATGCCTCTCACCAAACTCGATACCACGGCGGCCCTGATTGTGATTGACCTGCAAAAGGGGATTGTTGGTTTGCCAACCGTGCACCCTGCCAGCGAGATCGTCACTCGCGCTGCTCAACTCGCGCGTGCTTTTCGCGAGCGAGGGCTGCCGGTCGTTCTCGTCAACGTAACTGGCGCGGCTCCGGGCCGCACTGACACCGCAAGGCCGAAGTTTTCGCTTCCGGACGACTGGACCGAACTTGTCCCTGAATTAGACCAGCACCCCAACGACCACCTCGTGAGCAAGCAGCGGTTAGGCGCATTCATCGGTACATCCTTGGACGATTACTTGCGCCGGCTCGGCGTGACCCAGGTCTTCCTGACGGGCGTTGCGACCAGCGTCGGCGTGGAGTCGACGGCGCGCAGCGCCTACGACTACGGCTACAACGTTGTGCTGGTCGTGGATGCGATGACGGACCGGGACGCCGAAGCGCACCGCCATAGCGTTGAGAAGATTTTTCCCCGGTTGGGTGAGACCGATACAACCGGGAATGTTCTGAAACTGCTGTGAGCGCGTTACCCTCGAGTTCTAAGGCAGACGCTCGGATGCCGTCTCAGTCGGCCGCCGCCCCGCTATTGGTGCTCTCGCTGGCGGCCAGAGCATTCTTCTCCGCCTG
>CAVZUP010000022.1:0-21952 GCA_963778255.1 uncultured Acidobacteriaceae bacterium | reverse complement strand
CCGCCTTCCGCAATTTCGTCTCATCCTGAAGATCTCTTGTTTCCTGATCACCGCATTTTTGTTGGTGGCGTTTGCCAGCGCGCAGGACACTGACTTTGCTCCGAAGTGGGAGCAGATCCCTGGCCCGAATTGCGCGGCGCCTCCGGAGTGGGACGCGAGATCAGCGCCCGCCACCTGCGATAAGGAGGAGATACAGCAGTGGCTCCATGACATATCGCACTGGCGCGCGGAGCGCCAAGTGCGCGTGGGATATGACGATGCGCAATATAAGAGACCGGAACTGGCGTGGACGCAGTCGAGTTTTGTGCAGCCGCAGATGATGATCCATGACCGCTATTTCTACGACCCATTGAAGGGCGCGTATACCGTCGGCCGCTATCTCGATGATCTCGACAAACGCTACGGAGGCATTGACAGCGTGCTGGTTTGGCACACCTACTCCAATATCGGCATCGACAGCCGCAGCCAGTACGACTTATTTCGCGATCTTCCAGGTGGCACCCAGGGCGTGAAACAGATGGTGGATGACTTTCACCGGCGCGGCGTACGCGTGCTGTTTCCGGTGATGTTATGGGATCAGGGAACACATGCCGAGGGCACGCCGGATGCCGATGCGCTGACGCGCGAACTGGCTGCGGTTGGAGCGGATGGAATCAATGGTGACACGCTCGATGGAATACCTCGATCGTTTCGCGAGGCTTCCGACAAAATTGGCCATCCTCTCGCGTTGGAACCTGAATTAGGACCGGCTTCCGACGAGATGGTTGCCTACAACAATCTTACGTGGGGATACTGGCACTACGATTTTGTGCCTTCGGTGAGCCGCTACAAATGGCTCGAACCACGCCACATGGTGAATCTTTCGAACCGCTGGGCGCACGATCATATCGACGATTTGCAGGCAGCCTTTTTCAACGGCATCGGTTTTGAGAGCTGGGAGAACATCTGGGGCATCTGGAACCAGATCACTCCTCGCGATGGCGAAGCTCTGCGCCGGATTGCCGTAATTGAGCGCGCTTATGCGCCGTTGCTCACCAGTCAGCAGTGGGAGCCACACACATTCACGCAGCGCTTCGGAGTGTTCGCCAGTAAATGGCCTGGGCAGACGCGGACTCTGTGGACGATCGTGAATCGGAATCATTACACGGTGTCGGGGCGGCAGCTTTTGGTTCCCTACAAAACAGAGGTTCGCTATTTCGATTTGTGGCACGGAGTGGAACTACATCCGCAACAGGAAGGGGAACAGTCCGTGCTTTCATTCGAAATCGAAGACGACGGTTTCGGTGCAATTCTCGAAACCACAACGACGGATCCTGCCCTCGACAAACTGCTGGCCACTATGCAGACGTTGAGCCAGCATCCGCTCGACCACTTTTCTCGCGAATGGCACACGCTGCCACAGCAGATAGTCACCATCGCTCCCACGAAAGCGGCGGACGCGGCTCCGGCGGGAATGATCAAAATTCCCGCTGCAAGTTTTCTATTTCGAGTGAATGGAATTGAGATCGAAGGCACGAACGACGAGGGTGTGGATGTTCAGTATCCGTGGGAGAATTCGGCCCGGCGCTATCACGAGCAGAAAATTGAGATCAAGAGTTTTTGGATCGACCAATTCCCTGTAACCAACGCTGAATTCAAACACTTTCTTGACGCCACGCACTATCACCCAGCTGACGATCACGATTTCTTAAAGGACTGGACCGGCAATCAATTTCCCGCCGGCTGGGATAAGAAGCCAGTGACATGGATTTCACTCGAAGACGCGCGTGCTTATGCCCAATGGGCCGGCAAGCGACTGCCGCATGAGTGGGAGTGGCAATATGCGGCACAGGGACTGGATGGACGGACTTATCCGTGGGGAAATCAGTGGTCGGCCGATGCCGTATCCGCCCCCGACAAAGGGCGCGACATGGTGCCCGCCAGCGACGTAACCGCTCATCCCAAAGGCGCCAGTCCGTTTGGCGTAATGGATCTGGTTGGAAATGTATGGCAGTGGACGGATGAATACACGGATGACCACACACGGGCTGGTGTTTTGCGCGGAGGGAGCCACTACCAGCCGCAAGGCTCGAAGTGGTACTTCCCTCAGGCCTACAAGCTTTCGCAACATGGCAAATATCTACTGATGGCGCCGAGCATTGATCGGTCCGGCGCAATCGGATTCCGGTGTGTGGTAGATGGACGTGGCTGATGGACGCGGGAAGTGAGAGAATTGGCCTCGACCAAGAGGGACGGTCGAGCATAGTGACTCGTAATCGCGAAAAAACGAAGGCGCCTGGTTCTCGAATCACGATGCACCAGATCGCGAAGATGGCGGGTGTGTCGCTGGGCACCGTTTCGCATGTCATCAACGGGACGGCACCGGTGCGCGAGCCGCTGCGCCAGCGGGTGATGGAGGCAGTCGAGAAACTGGGGTATCAACCCAACCAGCTCTCGCGCGGTCTTCGGCTGAATCGAACGAACATGATCGGGATGATTATCCCCGACATCACGAATCCATTCTTCCCCGGAGTTGTGCGCGGCGTGGAAGACGTCGCGTACAAGAGTTCTTATCGGTTGGTGCTGTGCAACACGGACAACGATCCATCCAAAGAAGCAACCTATCTCAGCGATTTGAAGTCCTTTTTGCCAGCTGGACTTCTGATTATTCCCTCGGTCGATAGTTTGCTTTCCTCCGAACAATCAGGGCCTCCGGTGGTTTGTGTGGACCGCAGGCCGCGCGGATGGAAAGGCGACATTGTCACGGTAGCCAACGAAGATGGCGGCTACAAAGCCGCGCGCTATCTGATCGAAATGGGTCACCGGAAGATTGGAGTGATCTCCGGCCCCTCTCATCTCACAAACGCCGGAGACCGTCTTCGAGGATTTATGAAGGCGCTTACCGAGGCCAAAGTTCCAATTGCTCCCGAGTACATACAAGAAGCCTTGTTCGACCGCACCAGCGGTTACTCATCGGCGCTGCGATTACTGCACCTGCTGCCGTGTCCGACCGCGATCTTCGCTGCCAATGACCTGATGGCGATGGGTGCTCTGTCGGCCGTTCGCGAGTCGCGGCTGGCCTGCCCAGCCGATGTTTCCATCATCAGCTTCGATGGGCTTGATTTGACTGAACTGACCGACCCAGCCTTAACTGCGGTCTATCAACCGGGTTATCAGTTAGGCTATACGGCGGCGCGGTTGTTGCTTGACCGCATGAGCGGGTTGAAGGATCGTCCGCAAGAAATAGTGCTGCAAACGGAATTGCGGATTCGAAATTCCGTGGCTCGCATGACGTAGCGTCGCCTCCACTGTCGCCGACAACGGGAATAGCGCTGCCGTAATTCCAAGCCGTCCGCGTCTAAGATTTAAAGTATCCCTCGCCGCCATATTCATGGCCGTCCTTATCTTCAAGGCGTTTAAGTTACGAGGAAGTCGCCAACCGCGGCGTAATTAACAACGGAAGCGCGGAACTGCGGCGCTCGCGCAATGCCGGAGTTCCTGCGCTTTCACTTGGCAGTTGCTGGTAATGCGTTTTCATCGCGCTTCCAATTTCCTGAAAAGCGCGGGTGCGAGCGGCGAGCACGTCCCGCAGCGTGCAGCCCAAAAGAACAGAGCACTCTTGATCGGAGTAGCGTTCAAGAACGGTTATTACGTAGACAAAGCGCTCGAATGGGTCCAGTGCAAGCACCGCGGCAATCTCCGCTTTGTGCGGGGCTGGTTGCGTCTCGCCATTGCCTTTGACTGAAGAATTCGACCTGCCACCGCCGTCTCCTGGCCTTGGGTTGATAGCCCTCACGACGTTTAGGACCAGCGCCCGCCGAGCCCAAGAGCGCGCCCATTCCTTGAAAACCGGATTGCCTCTTACGACGTCGTCCAGTCCTGAGACAAAGCACTGCTCCGCCTTCTCATGATCGGCGGTTAGCAGAAACGCGAGTCGGTAGAGGCTGTTCATATCTTCGTCAAAGACCTGGCGGAAATCTTCGCAACTTGCGTACGGCGTGGGTCTCGTGATTTTCTTCACTTCCGTCATGTTCACCTCGTCTTTCACCTTGTTAGTCGTTTGAGCTTGGTGAAATATTGTGTTCCAGCGTTTCAGCCGCCTCATTTTTTTCTTTGACTGGTCGTTCGCCTAGATTGAGGATGCAGCGCTTCGGCAAGCTAATCAACGAATCCCACGATGACAGTCTTGTCCTCCAGCGATTGATCACAATGACGTCGAAGTCCACGCTAGGCAAAGCAGGCGCTTGGCAAACACCGGAGCGCGGCAGTCTGCGCGCAGAAGAGATCAGGGACCAGAGTGGCGATTGGCTAAGCGGCGCGCTGGCAACACTGGTGAAGGCCACCGACGCGCGGCCAAGCGAGAACCACTCACCAAGCTCACACTTCCTTCGACCAACTCCAAGTGGTTAGCGAATCTTTGTCCAGAGCAATGTCCGCCCGCATCGTTCCCATTTGTACCGTTGCCGTCTGAGCGGCTCCGGAGTTGGTCACCACCAGTACGCGTGTTCCATCCGGATTAGCGAAAGCGGCGTGGCTGATATCCGGCAGTGCGCTCCCGGAATCAAAGCGGCGCGCGCCACGGCGTATGGCCCGCGAAAAATGCGCCACGGCCCAGTATTGCCCGCTGCGTGTGATTTCCCGAGTCTGGGAGTGAATGGTCACCAGGCCTCCACAAGGAAACGGCCCAATATTGGGACGCCCCTGCTCATCGAGCGCCAGGTTCCAAGCGGTAATCGAGCTGCACCAGTTGCGCAGGGCGCCAGTGAAGGTCTGTCCCCACTTTGCCCAATCCGTCAGATAGTCGGGGCTGGTGTAATCGGGGCCGCCTTCAGTCCAATACATCTCGGCATCAGGATGAGCTTCATGCGCTTTGCTGATCATCTCCGGATTTCCGACGTAGGCATGCCACGCAATCGCGTTGCAGTACTTTCGCAGCCCGGGGTCATCGAGTTCCGCAACCGCGCGGCCCCATAGGTTGTAGTTGTGATCGAGAATCCATATCTTCGTCGGCAGGCCCTGCTTCTCAAGCAACGGTCCCAGGTGGTCGCGGACGAACTCAATTTCATACTCTTGCGGCCAAATGCACGCCGGCATTCGTCCGTCCTGGTCGGTGTCCACTTCGTTTTGTACGGTGACGGCCTGGATCGGAACACCTTCTTCAGCGTAAGCCTGAAGAAACTTATACAAGTACTGTGCGTAGGCCGGCAGGTAATGGCGCCGCATGGAACCGCCTAACATCGATCCCCCGGATTTCATCCAGCCCGGAGGGCTCCATGGTGACGAAAAAAGAAAAAGTTCCGGATTCGCTTTTCGAGCTTCGCGCAAGATCGGCAGAATGTACTGACGGTCTTGCTCAATCGAAAAGCGCTTCAATTCCGGATCGGCTTCGCCGTCGTCATAGCTGTACACTTTGGTCGAATAGTCGCTTGCTCCAATGCACGTGCGGCACAGATTGAGCCCCATCGCTGCGGGATCAAACAGCTCATGAAACAGGCGCTCGCGTGCGAATGACGACAGCAGGTTGAACATGTAGCAGGCTGCGTCAGTAAATGCCCCGCCGAAACCCAGAATCGTCTGAAATTCCTTCTCCGGATTGAGCACAATTGCTGGCCCATAAGGCTTGCCCGGTGCGGATTGCCAGCGGAGCCCAGGCACGGGGGCGAAGCGATTCTTCCCGCTCGTGACCCAGGCAGCGATCTCTCCGCCGTGGCGACCGATATCCTCGCCGAACGCGGGCAACGCGCGGGCCGTTGCCGCCGCAGCCAACCCTACCGCCGAGGATCGTAAAAACTCCCGCCTCGTTTTTTCTATCGTCATCGCTTTCTCCTGATTTGTTTGCAATAATGCGCCAACCTACAACTTAGTGAACGCGGCATTGCGCTCGCAGCCGGAGTCCTTTATGCAGTCTGAACGAAAACCATTTGGCTGGCTGTGCGTGGTCATCACCATTCTCACCATAACCTGCGGCGCCCAAACCGTCACGGCTACCGCAAGAAACGCAGGCTGGAAGCTGGCCTGGAGCGATGAATTCAACGGGTCCGCAATTGACGATTCCAAGCGGGTCCTCGAAACCGGGGACGAGGGCTGGGGCAACCAGGAGCTTGAGTACTACACGGCTCGCAGCGCCAACCTCTCCGTTCATGACGGCAACCTGGTCATTAAAGCGGTCGCGGAAAAATACAAGAGCCCCGACCGCGTCACCAGAGACTATACCTCGGGGCGGCTCAAGACCTTCGGCAAATTCTCCCAAACCTACGGCCGCTTCGAAGCCCGCATCAAGATTCCCCACGGCCAGGGCATGTGGCCCGCCAGAGGAGTCCGCGACCGTACCAAGTACCGTTCCGGTATCGGCGACCTGTTCCCACGCGGTTGCTGGCGAGAAAACCGTCACTGCCAGGATTGAGATAAGAAAACGCCTTTAGACCTGTTCCTACGCACGTGTCGTCTCCTTTCGTCGGTGTTACGTTCGTGCCCGAGCGCGAAGTGAAGCTAGGGTAAAGGTGCCTCGACTTCCTCGAGCACCCAGCGATCGGCTGTTTCCAGATGACAGTCATAGCCATAGAAGCGGTTATCAAAAACGTGCTGGAACAAACAGGCGCGCTGTCCGCGCATGATGGGATTTCCTTCCACCGGCTGGAAAGTGCCGTCCGGTGAATCCGCGGCGAAGATTTTGACCTGCCACTCGCCTTCGGGATCGTCGGTATAACGGTGCGGATAAACCTCGGTGGCGAGATAGTAGACTCCGGTCTTCTTCCCGTTGCCGATCACTGCGTCTTTGAGATAAAGCAGAGTGGGCGCCGCTACCGTGGTTGTGGACTTGAGCAGGATTTTTTCCGGGGCCTTGTCGAGATCAACGACCGAATCAGCGCTCTTACTGATGATCTCGAAGTGATCCTTGTCGTTGCCGCGATAGAAGGTCAGATAGAAGCGCCCGGTGCCCGGATCGCGGAAAAGGTTCGGATTCTGGTTGCGTTGGCCGGGAACGCCCGCCACCAATACCTTTTCCTCCTTCAGATGGATTCCGTCGCGCGAACTTGCCAGCACGATGTGGCTGCTTGGAGAGTCATATTCACGGGTGATCGCGAAGTAGAGCAGGTCGGTGCGCTTCGCGTCGGCGCCGGCAAGAACGCTGGGCCAGCGTGCGTTCATCCAAAGCGGATTCTGTTCATGCTTGGTCCAGGTCACAAGATCATTGCTCCGGGCCAGGCCGATGCCGCGGCCTTCATTCAACCCGTACCACCCCCAGTAGCGGAAGCCGTCACGCTTTAGTTCCAGCACCGACATGGTGTGCGGAAATTCGTCGCCTTCCCACTTCTGCGCTTCAGCAAGCACGTGCCGCGGCGTGGTTAACTTCAAGTAAGAAATAGTCGTGGTTTGCTCTTGCGAAAGAACCACAACGGCAGCAGTCAGTACGAAAAGCGTTACTCCAATCAGAGTGCACAGCTTATGAACAGGGCTGAACATGTAGGTTCCTCATTGAAACTTCGCCGTCGATGTCATTTCAGGCTCACGCCGTTTGGACCGGCGTTAGCTTCGACAGCATGATCCCTATCCAGAATCGTAGCGTTCGTGATGATGGGCCGGGCCCAGAAACCGACGCTGAGAACGCATCCGAAGGTTACGTATAGAAAGGCAACGCCCGCGCGCAGGCCGGCGAAATCTCCGATGCGGCCGATGATGACCGGCACCACCGCTCCGCCCATGATCCCTGTGCTCAGAATTCCAGCGAAAGGCCCGTGGTGTTCGGAAACTGAATTCAATGCCAGCGAAACCAGCACCGGCCACATGATCGACGCGAAAAGACCGATCGCCGGAAACGCGATCAGCGACACGCGTGCCGGACCAAACAAAGCCGCCGTCAAACAGAGCAGCGCACCGATGCAGAAGCCGATCAATACTTTGCGGCTGTCAAACAGCTTGAGCAACCCCATGCCAATGAAACAACCGGCAGTGAGCATTCCCCAGAACCAGGAAACTGCGGTCGCGCCGGTCGTATGCGGGTCGTAGCCGTGATACTGCGCGAGAAACTTTGAGATCCAATCGGCAGTTCCCTGCTCGCATCCGACGTAAGCAAAAACGCACAGAAAAAACGCCCACACCATGGGCTTGCGAAGAAGGCTGCCATACATCTGGAGAGAACCGGCTGCTTCGTCGCTGGTACGTTCGACGCGAGGGACATGCGTGAATCCGAGCACGCCAATCATCAGCACGGTGAACACCGCGAAGATCCAGTACATCGAAGCCCATGGAAGCGTGGGTGGAGTGAGCTTGCCGAGAGTCTCAAGCAGCAGATTGCCCTTGGCAGAAGGCTTGCCCAGGTTCTCGACGAGATAGGAATAAATTCGCGGGCTGGCAAACGAGGCTGTTCCGAAGATCAACTGAGCGAATGCCGAGTTGAAGGCGAAATGTTCCTCGCCACCCGCCACTCGCAATAGAGGATTGATGGCAACTTGCAGCGTCGCCATTCCGGCGCCCATGAGAAAGAGAGATCCGACGGCAACGTGGTAAGTGGGGAAAAGAGCAAAGCTCAGGGAGCCGACAGTGCCGGCTAGGAAAGCCGCGATCATCACCGGCTTTTCCGTAAAGCGTTCCACCCAGAAGCCCGCCGGAATTGACATCACGCCATAGGCAATAAAAAACGAGAAGGGCAGAAGCGCCGCAGCCGTGAGACTCACTCCAAAGCTGCTGATGATGTCGGGTACGATGGGCCCTAGAATATTGGTCAACAGTGACATCACAAAGAACGTCAGGAAGACCAATCCGACCATATAGCGATTTCGGGCCATAGTTAAGAGTCCTTCTTACCGCACTTACTCTGTCGTTGTGACTTTGCTCGCCAGTTCAAAACGACCAGGCTCGCGTCCGGCCTGGAGAGCAAGCGCCAGTGTGATCATCTCCACCGGCAGAATTTCCAGAATCTGGCGAACGCTCGGGCTGTGCTCAGCGATACGGCAGCAAGGCAGGGACGCATCTCTGTCGACGATTTCGGCGCGTCCTTCCTGCTGCCGAATGTCGTCGAGCAAGCGCTGATTCAAGTTGCGCGTCTTGGCGTCGCCGGCGAAGACGAGCACGAAGGTTTCGCTTCCCAGCATTTCAAAGGGCCCGTGGCGGAAAGCGGCACTGCTCATGCCCTCGGCGTGAAAGTGGTCGGATTCCTTGACGATCAATGCGCCGGTGCCGACCGTGGCCAACGATGCTCCGCGCCCGACTAGAAACAGGTGGCGAGTGTTCTGGAGCAACTGCGCCAAGGTGCGGACATGGTCTTTCCAATCTGCGAGGTAAGAGGCAGTGGCGTGACCGGCATGTTTCAACTCCTGGCGCGTGCGCCGCAGGTCGCGTTCGCAAAGGACATCCCCCAGCCATTTCAACGCCATCAGTGCGGTCACATACGTTTTGCAGGAGACGGAGAACTCGTGGCCCGCGCGCGTGAGCACCGTAACATTGGCGTGTTTGGCCAGCGTGCTGTCAGGTGTGTTCGTAACCGCGATCACAGTGCAGCATTTGTGGTTCGTTTGCACCAGTCGCACCATCTCTGCGCTTTGCCCGGACTGCGACACGGCAATAATTAATGTCTGGGGATCAAAGAACCGATTTTTGTAGTGCACCAGTTCGGAGGTCTCGACCATGAGGGCCGTAAATCCGTGACTGATGAGTTCCAGGTTCAGCGGATGAAGTGAGTGGAACGAGGAGCCCATACCGGTCAGCACCACTCTCTGGAACTTGCCATGGTTCAGTCGCTTGGCCACGTCCTGCAGCGGTTTGGACGTCTCCAGGCTGGCGAGAGTGTTCTCCAGAGCTTGCGGTTGATTGAGAATGTCCCGAAGATATTCGCCTTCGATCACTGCGAGATCTTCAAGCACGGTGTCCTCCCTTTGGTTCGAAGCGGTGATACCACACTCGAGCCGCGCCGATCAGGTTGGCATCCTTGCCTAAAGAAGCCAGCGTTAACTCCGTTTTCTCGTACGGAACAAACCGGCAGGAGCGGCAAATGGTCCTGCGGATCTCTTCCAGAAAAAGCGGCGCGCTCATCATCAGGCTGCCTCCGAGCACAATGGCATCGGGCGTGAAAATCGTCACCAGATTGGCCAAGCCCAAGCCCAAGTAGTGAGCTTCCCGGTCGACCGCCCGGAGTGCCAGTTCATCTCCCGCTCGCGCGAGTTCACAAATCCGCTTGGCCGTTAAGTTGCCGCGATGCGGATAATCCTTCGGCATGTTGCTCTCGACCCACGAGACCATTGCCGGGCCGGCAGCCAAGGATTCCCAACACCCGTGAAAACCACACACACACAGAGGCCCAGAAGCGTCGATGACGTGATGACCGATCTCCGGATGAGACTGATCCACGCCGCGATAGAGCTGTCCATCGAGAATCAATCCCGTTCCGATTCCGGTTCCAAACGTCACGTAAATCAGCCTGTTTTTGTTCTGGCCAGCACCCCAGCCTGCTTCCGCAAGAGCGGCGGCATCGGCATCGTTCTCCAACGCTACTTGCACTCGAAACTCCTGACTCAGATCTCTGACCGGATTCTCCCCCTTCCAATTGGGAAAGAAATTAACCTCACCGAACTCACCCGTCAGCGGATAGACGGGCCCAGTGGATCCGATCCCGATGCCAGAAATCTGTGCGTTTGCGGTCTGGGCGGTAGCTTGGAGCATCTCCGTTATGCGTCGCAACGCCTCGGGATAACCACGGTCGGCATCCGTCGGGCTTTCCAAGCGGGCCAGGACTTTACCGTCACTGTCGACTATGCCCACCGCGATCTTGGTTCCGCCAATATCCACCGCTCCAATCAATGGTTTCTCCTGTTTCTCGCGTTTGTGTTCGCGGCTACTTCCACTCAAAGACTTCGCCGTCATAGGCGCCAATATCGACCTTGAAGGTGGATCCGGCAATCTGCAATGGCGTCGTCCCCTGCGGTGTGATCCTGACGATGGAATGCAACGCGCTCGCCGCAGTGATGGTCACGCTTTGCGGGGAAGAACCGTGATTGGTGACTACCACGTATCCGTGCGTTCCTCCGCTCAGGGCGCAAACCTCCACCGAAGCCTGGTCAGTGCGGAAAAGTGGTCGAACGGCAGACCATTCACGAAACGCTTCGTAGATTCGATGCGTGGTCTCGGGCTTGTCAAAAGCCGCCGGCAGATTCGCGAGATAGTTCTCCAACGGATAGGCGCTCAGCAACGTTTTGCCCGACCCCACAGTGTTTGCGACCAAGGCCGGCCGGTTGTCCTGATCGACCGCGATGATCGTGCCACCGTTGACCTCAAGAATCGCACCCCAGGAACGCGGGGTTGCGGCAGGCACTGAGTAATGAAAGGTGTCTCCCACTTTCAGATCGCCGAACGGGGCAACTACTTTCAGTGTGATGTCGTCCTTCGGGTTGGCGTCGACCAGTCTTGCCCCAAACAATGCTTCCATCTCGGGAATGGCAGCGTCCGCAGCTACCGACGCGTAGAGCGCGCCTCCCTTCGAAACGTATTGCTTTGCTTTTTCCCAGAAATCCGAATGCACGTGGACCAGAAAACTATCGGTGCTGGTCAACGGCGAGGGCATCAGAAGCAAAGGACGCTTTTGCCAGTCGTCATACTCTCGCGGAAAATCCGCCTTCATCCCAGCGCGCCGCGCGAGCACAAAAGATGACAACCACGAACCGGTAATCCATTGGTTATCTTCGCTGAAATTCGGTTGCGATTGTCCGGCCACATTCGCGCCTTCATCCGTCGTGGTGTAGGGGACCACTTCAGGCCCGGTCAAGCCGAAGTGGGAGAAGTCACCGTGTGGCTTCGACCACTCCTGGGGAACGATGATTCCGGCCTCTGCCGGAGCCGGCTCAATTCCGGTGAGATCCAGCCGGCCAACAACGTCCTCAAACTCCTTGAACATCGCTGCGGACGGACGATCCTTGCCATCCCAGGTAGTCAGTCCGAATTGTGTTTCGTGCGGAGAGCGGAGGTAGGGGACTTTGTGAAACTGCTCTGGCGCGGCATCGGTATAGCACCACAAGAGAAATCCGTTCGCTCCGGCGCCCAGCCCCGAGTAAAGGTTCACGCGAAGAAACTTCGCAATCTGATCGGGATCATATTGGGCCGAGGAAGCCCCGATCTCCTGCACCATCACCGGACGTCCCGCTCCGCCAGACAGAGCGGTCTCGAATGCGGACCCATAAGTGCCGCGCTCGGAAAGCATGGCGTCGGGGAAAAGCTTGGGCGCATAGATGGAGTAAGGATGCACACTGAAAAAGTCGGCTTCCTCGCGGAGATTATCCGGGCGAAACGGACCGCGCCCGACATCCTCCATGCTGGTCCCAACCACAATCGGATGCAGAGAATCCCGGCGCCGGATCGCCCAGGAAAGCAGCCGCGTCCAGTTGATCGCCATTGCATCCGTGGTGCTATCGGGCACAATCCAAAACGGTGGCTCGTCAGTCAGATCCCACCCGAGAATCGCTGTCTCTTTCCCATAGCGGCGCGCCAGTTCGGCAACGTGGTCGGTCTCGATGCGTAGCATATCGGGATCCGAATGAGGATGCCTGCCCTGCCGGTACGGCACGTCCCAGTAGGCTTCGCCCACCTCCCCGCCGATTAACAGACTGGGATGCAGATAGATGTGATAGCGATGAGCCAGGGAAATCAGGAAATCCAGATCGCGAAATGCTTCCGGGTTGTAATCGCCGGGGCGAGGTTCGATCCAAGCCCAGACAAAGTCCACACGAATCGTGTTGAAACCCATCTCGTGCATTCGCGCAAAATCGGCCTCAATCGCCTTTGGATCCCATTGTGTGGGCCATTGCATAGCCGCCTTTGCCGGCACCCAGTTGGCACCCACGGGAATAAAGCGATAGCCGTCTCGGGAGAAGTAATTGCCATCAAGATGCACAGCGGGCAAGCTCTTTGCGGAATCGGCTGCTGCGCTGGCGCCGGAACCCTCGCCGGCGAAAATGAATGACGGGAAGAACGTAAAGGCCATTGCGACTGAGGCGATTGCAAGCTGCCGGAGAATTCTGAATTGCATACGCTCATTCCTTCCTGAGGTTCGCTTGCGGCAAAGTGTAGCTGGACGCCGAGGAACCAGGAACTGCTTTCAATCGGCTCGGACAAAGTCTCAGAACGAAATATTTGCCGAGACCTGGATCTGCCGGGATTCATGCAGCGTACTTGTGATTTGCCCGGCGTTCGGGGTGTCAACCACGTTACTGGGTAGCGCAAACTGCGGCGTATTGAATAGGTTGAAAATCTCCGCTCGCAGCTCGAGCTGACCTCTCTCTTTCAATTTGAAGTCTTTGAAGATGGAGAAATCCGTATCGTAAAACGCCGGTCCACGAAGGCTGCCACGGGTTGCGTTCCCCCACGTCGTTGTGTAGACCTGCCCTGGGGCAAGCGGGGGAAGGGCGAAGGCGGCCGGGTTATACCAGCAGTTGTTGTTTTGCCTGGTCGACGTGGCGCACGCGGGCGTGGGATCCGCGATCAAGGTATTGGCGTAGTTGAAACCTTGGGCAGCATTGGAGAAATCATAAGGATTGCCAATTATCTCGGGCCGGGGACCTCCAGAACCGGTGTTGGTGGGATCGTACGACAAATAGGGGGTGAACGCCTGACCCGAGTAGAGCGAAACAATGCTGTTCAACTGCCAGCCTCCAGTAAGCCAGTGCGTGGGGCCTGAGCCGTTGAAGAAGCGCTTTCCGGGACCAAACGGGAGCTCATACGACCACGCCGACGTGAACTGGTGACGAAAGTCGGGGGTAATGTTTCCGCGCTCGGCGCGCATGTTGTAAGTATCTTGCGGTTCCCCGTCAGAATTGGGTGTCTCGCTTTCGGTGGCTTGACCAATGGTGTGCTGCCAAGTGTAGCTGTTAAGCATGCTCCATCCATGGGAAGACCGTTTCTCAAACCGCACTTGCAAGCCGTGATTGATCAGACTGATGTCGTGGCCTTCGGTGCGGATGGCGGCGATATTAGGAACGGTGGAATCGTAAGGCCGTCCTTCGTTTCCGGTGGGTCCGGAGAAGTTTGAATCCAGTGGCTGCGTTGCTTGGTTGAGGTTTCTTAAGTAGGTCAGATGCACTCCCCGGGTGCCCTCGTATCCGATCTGGAGCACCATATTCTTCAAGAGCTGGCGCTCGATGTTCAGGTTCCACTCCTCAATGTAGGTGGTGGGATTGTGGAAGTAGGCCGCGCTGGCGCGGCCCGTGGGATTCGTGATGCTTGAGTAAATAATGGGAGCCGGACCCAGGGAGAGATACATGACCGGGGTCGTTGCGCCCAGTGACGCCGTGAAGGACTGGCTGCCATAGACGCCGGGCAAGTCATTGTAGGCCAGTTCGGTATCGTTCTGGTCGGCTTGCATATCGTAGAAAATTCCATAGCCGCCGCGCACCGCAGTTTTATCGTCCAGGGAATATGCCAATCCGACGCGCGGAGAAAAGTTCTTCCAATTTGTGGCCACGTCGCCGGAGCGAGTGGTACCGGGCGTCACGCCGGGCGCAACAAACAAGCCGGTCGCGAAGTCGAAGTTGGCCAGGCGATTGTGCTCTTCGACCATCGGTGTGTAGATGTCATACCGCATTCCGAGGTTGAGCGTGAGCTTGGAAGAAACGCGGTAGTCATCCATCAGATAGGTGCCAAACTCCCACCAGCGCATGCCGAATTTTCCCGATTGCGAGTCGCGGAAAAGACTCTGCGTGTAGCCGATGAGAAAGTCGGCCAAGGGGTCATTGGTGAATTGGCCGGTGTAAAAAAGATCTCCGCGAATGTTTTGAACCTGGAAGAAACCGTGCTCGCGCCGCCGCAGGTCACCTCCCATCTTGAAAGAATGACGGCCGTGGATGTAGGTGAAGGAATCCAGCAATTGATAATTATCCTCGTGCAAAATTTCGGGGAACCAGTCGCCGTTGCCTAGGGGGTTCAAGCCGCTGATCTGGATGTTGGGCAGGCCGCCGGTCAGAGGATTATTCGGATCATTGATTCCGGGAATCCCCAATTGGGTCGCAAGCTGCTGTCCTCCAAAGAAGGGATCGGCATCGACAACGTAACGCGTGTACCCGATCTTCAGTTCATTGATCTTGCTGGGAGAAAACACATGCACATCGCTGAGGCCCGCCAGCATTGCTTTGTTGTTGATGTCGCCGGTAAAGGAACCGCCGCCCGCACTTCCGGGAAACGGATCGGGATTGTGTACCTGCACGTTGCCATAACTGAAGATGCCGAAAAAGCTGTTCTTGGAAGTGATCTGGTGGTCGACGCGAACGTCAAATGAGTCCTGGCTGTTGCGGTTGACTGGATTGTACCGAAAAACATTGTTAGCGATGCCGGGTGTGGGTGCCGGGAAGAGCGCGACGACATTGAGGGCGGCAGGGTCAAGACAAGCCCCACCCGTAGGACTGGGACAAGAAGGAATTACGTTTGGACTCTCGTTGTTATTCCCCATGAACTGATTGCCGGTCGCCGGGTCGACGATGATCGTGGAGTTTGCGGGGTTCGTCGGATCGAGAAGATCAGAAAAATTTCCTCCAACCTCTGCGGGACTGGGCACGGCGGAAAGATACGTCTCCGAGGTGCGGATGCGCCGTCCCTGGTAGTCCACAAAAAAGAAAGTGCGATCGCGAAAGATCGGCCCGCCAAACGAGCCGCCGAACTCATTGCGCTTGAACGGTGGGATGGGCTGCGTAGGATCATCAAAATAGTTTTTTGCATCCATGGAGGAATTGCGAAGAAACTCAAATGCGCTGCCGTGAAAGCGATTGGTGCCTGACTTGGTCAGGACGTTGACGACCGCGCCGCCCTTCCCGATGTCGGCGCCGAAGTTATTGGTTTGAACTTTGAATTCCTGGATGGCATCAATGGGAGGCTCGATCAGTTCGAAACCAATCTGTTGTTCGTTGTTGTCGAATCCGTTCAACAGGTAGTTGTTGTTCGTTGCCCACAGGCCATTCACCTGGATCGAACCATTCCCGCGTTCGTCTTCGGGAATGCCGCCCTGCTGCACGTTCCCCGTGCTGCCGGTGCTGGCAGGTCCCATGTTGACTCCCGGGCTGAGATACGCGAGCGTCATAAAATTTCGTCCATTGAGTGGCAACTCATGAACTCGGGTTTCATCAATCACCTGCCCGACGGACGAGGTTTCCGATTCCACCAGCGGTTCGGCTGCCGTGACTACGACTTCTTCTTGGACTGAGCCTATGACGAGGGTAAGGTCCACACGTACGACTTGGTTGATGTCGAGCTTGAACGCCGCCTCAACCGACGCTTTGAAACCCTCCCGCTCTGCTTTCACCGTATACGTTCCGGGTTTCAGTTCGGTGACCACATATTCGCCCTGGTTGTTGCTCGTGGTTTTTCTTTCTGCGTTCGTCTGGGTTTCAGTGACGGTGACGGCAGCCGCCGATACGATTGCGCCGGTAGCGTCCCTGACGGTGCCCACGATCTTGCCAGACTCCACCTGAGCGTCGGCGGTAAGAGATACGAACAGCAAAAAAACGATCGCGATTACGAAGTGAGCAAACTTCTGATGGACAGCAATCTTCGAAACCATAAGGGGAATCTCCAGTACAAGAGCATATGAACCTCGTATGTATATATGGTGTCAAGAAAATTTTTCGATGCTAACGATGACACTCGACAAAATACAACTTCATCTCACCCTGATTAACGCGTGTAAGTAATTACAAATAAATACATTAAGTCTGTATATCGGCCAGAGCAACAGCACCTAAGCAAGCCAACTGATGCGGAGTGCTTTAAAACATGGTATATACATTGCATATTATGTGCTCTGGTAGTCTGGAGGCGCCGTGCCGCAACACACTTCAGTATCTGATTCGGTCACAGTTGAGGATCTGGGTCTCACGATCGACAGCAACAGCTTCGTGCCCTACTACGTGCAAATCGTGGATCGTGTGCGCGAGCTCATCAAGAAGAGCAGGTTAAGCCAGGGGCAGACCTTCTGCTCCGAAGGGGAAGTTTCGCGGGCTCTCGGAATCAGCAAAATGCCCGTCCGCCAGGCATTTCAGAAGCTGCGATCCGAGGGCCTGCTGGTGATTGCAAAGGGTAAGCGCCCGGTGGTCGGCTCCGGACGCGTGCCTTGGAATTTTCAGCAACTGCGCGGCTTTAGCGAGGAGATGCGAAGACGGGGGCTTAATCCTTCTGCCCGTCTGCTTAGCATCGGTCTCGAAGACCCTGACTTGGAGGTGGCTCAGGCCCTAAAGCTGACGCCGGGAGAGCGCGTATACCAAGCCAGACGGCTCCGCTCTGTGAATGGTGAACCTGTGGCGGTGGTCACCAGTTACCTTCCGGCCCGCATCTTCGTTGGGATTGATAAACAAGACCTGGAAAGACAATCCCTCTATTCCATTTTCGAACAGATCTACAAGCGCAAACTGCAATGGGCTGAAGAAGTGATCGGAGCTGTAGTCGCCGGGGCCGAAGAGGCAGGAATCCTGCAAACTTCTGTCGGAAACGCGCTTCTTATGATCCGGGAGACAACTTACGACGCTCAAAATGTCGCGATTGAATATAGTCTCTCGTTGTTGCGCGGAGATCGCTACACAGCTTCGGTAATCTCAGTGCGAAAGAACTGAGGAGGTGTCCCACGTCAGCGGAAATTGGATAGGTTGAGACCGGACTGCTCAGATGCCCTCCCCTCCAGTTTATGTCGCAAAAACAGCCTTGATACCTGCGACTTCGATTACGTCACCCTCTTCGAGTTGTTTTTGGCCGCCTTCGACCACCGTATCATTCACTTTGATCTTCACCTTGTCTCCGGATGCAGCGATGAAGTAACCATCCTCGCCTCGGTAAATCAAGGCTGCGACGCGGGGAGCGAACCATCGCTTTAGCCGAATGCCGGCCATTTTCGATCTTCCGATCAGGGTCAGTTTACCGGTCAGAACGTAGCGACGCTGGTCGGTCCGGCCTTGGACGACTGTCAGCGTGCCAATGGTTTGACGTACCGGGAGCGTGGTATTGGCTGGCGACTGGCTTTGAGCAATGCCGACTCGCTGGACCACGACCGAGCCGGCGGAGGAAGCTGCGGCGGCGGCTTTGGTGAGCATTTCTCTCGCTTTTGCGGTGTCCAAGACCATGGTGCGATCGAGCTGTGGCGGGGCTTTCAGCGGTTGCCCGTTAACGGCCGTATTGAGAGTTCCATACGACGCGGCGACCGGACGCACCTCGTCACGAAATTCGATCGTGTGCTTGCCGATGGTGAGGTTGTCTCCGTCCTTCAGTACCACCTTGCTGATGCGTTGACCATTGACGTACGTGCCATTAAAGCTTTCGACGTCTTCTATCACATAGTGATCGCCTTCCGCATAGATCTTGGCGTGATGTCCCGAGACGGCAGGATTGTCGATGCGAAAGACGTTGTCTGGCTGACGGCCAATGGTGACTATGCCGCCGGAAAGCAAGAGCTCTTGTAAGACCCGGTCTTCAAATTTGAGAAACAGCTCGGCCATAGTACGGCTCCAAAGTGCGCGATTTGCGAGAGCGATTCTGGTTCGACGAGGTAGCTCCCCTTGGCGTTACCACTGCGTGATCACTCACTATTCTGCGCCCGAAAACACGGAAGGGAAGAGTACCAAAGTACCCGCTTTCCCTTTTGCCCCCGCGAAGACAACAGCCGGCACCGGGCAAGAATGACGGATTCCAATCAGCGATCGCGCAACGTGCAGAGATCGAACTTGCAAAGATCAATGGGGGAAGAGTTTTTCTAAACGCTCGGCAAGCTTGCGCACGGCCTCGTTGAGTGCAGGAAGGCCCTGAGTGTCGAAGTCTACGTCGAGGCTTTCGAGGTCAACTGTGACGTCCTTGATCAGGTAAGTGGCCATTTCAACGCGTTGTCTTACTACCTGCTCCATTAGCTTGTAAGGATCGCCTCCCATGGCTTGTGCATCGAGCCATTGCTGTACGGCTGCGCTTGCCTGGCGAGCTCGTTCGGTAGCGGTCCGGAAATCCATCAGGACCTTTACATTGATCATTCCGGTCTTTACTGAGTTTTGCAGGTTCTTAAGCTCTTCGTTGGTCTTCTTCAGACGAGACGAAAGCTCCGGATCCTTGGTTGGACTGTCCGCCATGGTTCTATACTCTTTTCCTCCAGCGAAGCCGTGATCGACATGGCCTTTTCGCTGGAAAGTTCCGATAGGCGCCGAATCTATCGAGCAACCCTTGTATTGGCAAAATGCCATCAATTCACTGGTCACAGCTTGGCGTCCGCCGACACAGCCAAATTGAACTGATCGCGCAGAAACTTGACTGCCTCGTCTCGCCCTGGAGATGCACCCTGCGGAGTTGCATTCAAGTACAACACATACAATTCCGCGGCTCCGTCAGTGTCTCCTTGTTGCGCCAGTGTTTTCGCTGCCTGCAGGACTGCCGCTGGCAGCTCCGCCGTTTTTTCTCGCACCGCTTTGACCAAGGCATTCCGGGAGTCAATTTCCAGATCCGTCAGAAACTGCGCCCCGTCCGGTTCCACGCCTTGGTTGGTGATCCCTTGGATATCTTCCGCTTTGACGTCTTGCACAACGACCGTCGTGGCGTGTTTTTCCTTACGCACATCAGCAGGCTGCCCGACAAAATTACCCGCCCGGTCGCGGAACTGGAATTCGATCTCCGCCGATGCCGCCAGATCAATGGTCTTCTTTGTGTAGTGATAAGACTCAACCACGGTCTCCACGCGGCTCTGCTCCGTCGTCTCCAACTTATGCCGCAACTCGTCGACGCTCTTCTGCGCCTGCTGCACCGCGTCATTGGCATCAGCGATCACTTGCTTCTTCTTGTGTTGGGCTTGCACGTCAGCCAGCGTATGTTGCGCCAAGCCGAGCTGCTTTTGGGCGGATTCATAGTCGCTTTCGATTTGCAGCCAAGCCGGATTCTTCGTCTCGTGCGTGCCCACCCGGTATTTCGATTCCGGAGCCTCCAGGTTCGCGTTCTTGACCATGCGATGTTCCAGAACCTGTCCGACGAGCGTGAAATTGGGCTGTTGTGCCTCCTCCACCTCCGAGGAATTACGCACGACCGCAATCGGCATCCCGGAGGAATCGAGCCCGCTGTTTATCGCGTCTGCAAGCTGGTCGGCGAAGCCGTGGCTGTCGCGACGTGAAGTCTGATCACGAAACACGATGCCGACCGAAAGTTGGGATCGCCGTTGATAAAGAGGTTCGTAACGGGCCATCTCATCTTTCAGACTGTCGAGATTGGTGATCCCGTAACGCGCTGCTTGTTTCAGGTAAAGCCACCCAACACCGGTTCCGGATCCCGAAGCCTTCTGCAGATAGCGATTGGCTTGGTCGAGGTAGTACGCACTGATCTTGGCGGAAAGGAAATCGCGTTTTAGAGTGATCGCCGGGTCATCCCCTAGAGAGCTGGCGCGATCCCACAGAACAAAGGCCTGCAGCGCTGCATTCTCGTCAGTAGAGTTCTTGATGGGAACGTGCGACTCCTGGATTTTCTGCGCGCGCTGCACGGCGGCACCGATATACTCGTGCGACAACGCTGCGAGCTGCGATGCTACCAGAGCGCGTTGTTTCTCGGGTAAGTCGGCGAGTACGTTATAGGCCTCGACAAACTGGTTCTTGTGCGCGTACTCATCGCTCTCGACAACGGCGGCGTTTGCTGCCTGCTGATTGCGCTGAACTTCGAGTTGAGCGGCAGCGTTGTCGGCGGCTGCCTGGACATCCTTGCGGTCGGGCCGGATGGCCGACGCTTTGCCAAACTCCAGGATTGCTTTTTCCCACTCCTGATGATCTGAGAGCTTTTGTCCATAATCGAAGTGGTGTTTGAACGCCGCATTGATCACGCCATCCACGCGGGGCATTTCGGGTGCGAATGCGACATAGGGACCCAGCGAGCTGACGGCCTGATCGAAACGCGACTCTAGCAGCAATACCTGCGCGCCCACGATGGCGGTATCCAGTTTGCGCTGCTCGGCGGCAATTTCGTCCCGGAGACTGAGCAGAGGAGCGTAGTCTGGCCGGACTTCCAATAAACGTTCTACGTGCTTCTTGGCAGCAGACAGTTGCGAATACCCAGGCGAATGGTCTTGCAGGGCTTTTCGGTACGCCTGCAGGTGTGTCTGATCCGGTCGCGCCAGGTTGTCCAATTCTCGCGCTATGTCGTCCATTAACCGGGCAGCGGGTCTGTAGCCGGAAGAGGACTGGCTGGCGGTTTGTGCCTCCAGGTATGCCTGCCGCAGCATGGCGATGTCTTGCGTTTTGGCGTCGCTCGAACTTTGATACTGCGCAAAAGCGGCTTCGGCGGCCTGCTGATGAAATCCCGCGATGGCATCTTGAGCCGAGGCTCGGCGTGTGGAAGACGAATGACGCGTTAAGAAATCCTCCCAGTCTTTGACCGTGTTCGCTCGTTGCGCCCGCAGGAAGTCAGCCAGTTCAACGTCCGGAGAGGCGATAAATACCAACTGCACGCCGGGCTTGAATGCCGGGATCACTGCACCGGGAGGCGACGAAGAGACTGGCGCGCCACGAATTATGGCTTGTTCAGCCGCCTCCGCTGGCGTGAGTTCAACGTTCCGTTCGAACTTGAGATTGCTGGGGACCACACAGAAGGACTTGCCGTTCGCCGTCAGCGTGAGTACGCCGTCGGCGCCGCGCTGAAGCGAGCTAGCCCCCGCCAGAGACGCGCGCGGAAGCCCATTATAAGTATTCTTGTCGAGCCTCGAAACCTCTTCACAGCTGCGAACTTCGATTTTTCCATTCAGTGCTGCTTCCGAGATCTGTACATACGCCATACCCTGCGGGGCATCGAACAAAACCACCGCGGTCAGGGAAGCATCTTTGGCGTAAGCCGTTATCGACGCTCCAGCCGCGAGAAAAACGACGAGAACAACCGCGACGCAGCAGCGTTCGAGGCGAGAGATCTCGGTCAGCCGCTTCGAAGGGCAGCGGAAAGAAATGGGTCTCCACGACTTCATAAGGTCCGCAAGCTTACATTCTCTCGCGGGAAGGAACGGCTGAAACAGGATCGA
>CAVZUP010000021.1:0-21422 GCA_963778255.1 uncultured Acidobacteriaceae bacterium | reverse complement strand
CTGCTCCTTACTCCATCCGATAATCGACCTTAATCCCCCGGTGCTCGATGTCTTCGCGGAATGCCTCGGCAATAACTTTATCGGGAGCCATTGTCTATGACGCCGAATCTCGGATGGGCCCCGAGATCAAGGATGATGACGCTTTCGGTGAAGAGCGCATTCCCCAGCAGGCCCTGACCCCAATAATCGGTGCGAAAGGTATCAGGCTGCGTCGGCGTCGTGGTCATCATAGGGCCGTGATAGACGTGATTTCCTATTTTCAAATCGCCTGAAGCGGGAGCACCGATAAACTCCAACTCATGCCCCCAAGATTGTCCGCTGGAGTGCGTGGTGGCGTCTCTCGTCGACGATCTGCCGGTGGCTTCTTTCCAAAGGCCGAAATCAACGTCAAGCACGTCAGGACTGGAACCTGTGTCGTAAAGAATCCCGTCGAGTTTCTTGCCATTGAGATCAAGATCTACAAATAGTTTGCCGTGGCGTACCTCCGCGGACGTCCAATCGGCTTTCCGGATCAGGCTCATTGGCAGGTCGGCTCGTTCGAGAAGACAGATGCGCTGCTTGGGGAAATCGATGACCAAAGCGCGTCCGATGAGAATCTCTAAACCAACCGTACCGTGCTGATCCTTGGGGTGCGTCGGATCTGACGAGTCTTTCATTGGGTAGCCGAGAATTGAGGAGAAGGACATGCCCGCGAAGCGGACATTGGGAATTCTGACTGCACCTCCCGCGGGGGACCAACCCTTCTTTTTGACTGACCCGTAGGGAATCAGGACATCCGCGCCGGTGTCGAATTGATACCAGTACGGCACTCCATTGAGTGAAATCGGCACAAGCATGGCGGCCTTGGGTGAAATGTCGGCGGAAATCCACTCGAACCGGCTGCAGGAAAGGCCATCCGTTGTGGCGCTGTTTGGATGGGATCGGCTTGAGGCGCGGTCGCGCAGGCTATTATCGGCGGATTGTTGCGCAGCAAAAAAGATCGCGGGCGTCGCAAGGAAGAGCAGTAATGCAACAGAGCGATACATAATGCTGATCAGCCGGGGATGGCTTCTCCTTCGATTGTTGAAATGAGATGGGCTCTCTATCAACCACTCTCATCCTTCATTTCGCTACTCCATCCGATATTCGATCTTGATTCCCCTCCGCTTGATTTCTTCGAGGAAGGCTTCGGCGGGGACGTCTCGTTCTTGCAGCACGGCTCCGCGCTTGCTCACCGTGCCCATGCACATCATCTGCAGAACGATGGAGGCGGGGAAGGCGGTGGTGCGCATCATGGCGCTCATGTCGCTTTTGGCATCGTAGTGGTCGACCATGGTGAAGGTCGCGACCCGGCCTTTGAGTTTTCCTCCGAGCAGGCCGCGAATTCCAGGAGACTTGATGGACTCGTGGGCTTCCAGGCGCATGATGCAGACGTCGGGGCCTTTGCCGGCAAATTTTCCTTCGAAGATTTTCGACATCAACGCGCGCGGGGCGATTTCCACGTCGCCGACTCGCATCTTGTCGCTCGAAAACAGGCCCAGTTCCTTTAATTCGCAGAGCAGATCGTAGTGGCCGGGATAGCGCAGAGTTTTCTCGAAGCACTCGCCCACTCTTCCCTCGAAGGTTTCGGGCAACGTCGAAGTGCCTCCGGAGGTTTGAAAGGCTACCAGCGGCGCGAAGCCATCCATGTGAAAAGGCTCGGGCTCGGTCAGGGCTTCGATGGTGGTGAGCTTGCCTTTGCGGAGGATGCGGGCGGGTTCGACGTATTCGTTGATTAATCCTTCGACGGAAAAGACCAGTTGATAGTGGAACGGGGGCATGGGTTTTTCGGGCAGGCCTCCGACGTAGAGCTTGAGGGCGTCGGCGCGGCCGTCGAGGCGGCGGACCAGTTCTCCGCCGAGGATCGAGGCCATGCCGGGAGAGAGGCCACAATCGGGAGCGAGGGCTACGCCTTTTTTCTCTGCCTGCTTGGCCAGGGCCAGTTCCTGGCGCACTACGGTGTTGTTGCCGCCGAGGTCGGCGAAGTGGCATCCGGCGGTGATGGCGGCTTTGGCTAGGCCTAGGTTCAGGCGGTAGGGAACGGCGGAGAGTGCGCCGTCGTGACCCTTCATCAGGCGCGCGGCTTCCTTTTCTTTCGAGGCGTCTAGCGGCACGGCTTGGACCTTCTTGTTGCCGGCGATGCGGTTGACGCGCGCGGCTACATCCTTGGCGCGCTGGCGATCGTTGTCGGCCAGGGTGACGGAGTCGACGTGGTCCTGGCGGGCCATGTCGTAGGCGGCGGCGGATCCCATCATGCCGGAACCGATGACTAGCAGTTTCATGGAGCGCTCCTTCATAGGAAGAAAGAATTAGGAATTTGAAGACAGAACAGGGTACAGGAAAGTGTTCGAATTACGACGTGATGTGGCTCACGCTGGTGCGGGTGTGGGGGGCGGGGAAGGTCTGCGCTCCACTCGCTTGGGCTACCTTCACTTGCGGGCTGGCGGCGTGGGCGAGACGCCCACGCGAGAGCCGGCGGGACGCCGGCGCTACGGTAGCGGAATCGCACGGATTTCGCTTTGGGGATAGGGAGCTGGGGTACCTTGTTTTCAGCGGCTTGCGCGTCTGTCCAAGTACTTCCGTACCGTCTCTAGTACCTTAGTTACTTCGATGTGGGTGACCGGTGCCCGGCAGGTGAGAAAACAACTACCGGTAGTGGTTAACGGTAAAAAAAGCGCAATCTGTAGACAATGAGTGCAAATCCGATTTTTGCAAAATCCAGAAAACACCTAAAAAACCCAGCAAAACCGGGAAATTCACGGGGAGAGGCCCGCAGTTCCGGTTGAGATATGCTCAGCACACCAAAACACTCGAAGGCTTTTGGAATGAGGATTTGGTTCTCCCAATTCGCGCAGCGTTGCCGGGAAGGAAATGGGCGCGGCTGCAGGCTGGATTTTGTGGGAGAAGGGACAAGGTAAATGGCCGACTCGCGAGAAGTGATGAACATTCGCCAAGCTTCGCAGTACCTGGGAGTGAGTCCGGACACTTTGTACAAGTACGTGAACGAGCAAAAGATTCCGGCATTCAAGCTGGGCAACCGCTGGCGCTTCAAGAAATCGAAGATCGATCAGTGGATGGAAGAGAAGTCGATGGAAACGGAACCGCAGGGCAAGAAGAAAGTCAAGGCATCCGGGAAGGCTGCTGGAACTCCGTAAACGAACTTCGTAACGAGCAGGAACTTCGTTCAAGAAGGGCGGGCACATGCTGGGAATGGGATCGAAAGCGATAGTGGGTCTGGATGTGGGTTCTTCGAGCATCAAGGCAGTCGAGCTGCGGAGAACGCGCACGGGAATCGAAGTGACGCACCTTGGCCTCGAGCCGATTGCGCCCGACATTGTGGTCGATTCCATGATCGTGGACTCGGGCACGGTTTCGAGCGCCATCTCCAAGCTGTTCGCGGACACGCAGATTAAGTCGAAGGCGGTGGCCACGGCGGTCAGCGGACACTCGGTGATCGTGAAAAAGATCTCGCTGCCCTCGATGAGCGACCAGGAACTGGCCGACACCATCCAGAAGGAAGCGGCGCAGCATATCCCGTTCGACTTGGCGGATGTGAACCTCGACTACCAGATACTTTCCGAGGATGCGACCAGTCCGCAGATGGACGTTTTACTGGTCGCCGTGAAAAAAGACAAGATTTTGAACTACACCAACGTACTCTCGATGGCCGGCAAAACTCCGGCTATTGTGGATATCGATGCGCTGGCTTTGCAGAACTGCTACGAGTACAACTACGAACCCGCTCCCACGCAGGTGGTCGCTTTGCTCAACCTGGGCGCGAGCGTGATGAACATCAACATCGTGAAGGGCACGACGCCGCTGTTCCCGCGCGACGTTTCGGTGGGCGGACATCAGTACACCGATTCGCTGCAGAAGGAACTGGACCTGAGCTTCGACGACGCGGAAGCGCTGAAGCTGGGGAAAAAGGCGGGCACGGTACACGACGACGCGAAGACGCCGATTCTGCAGCAGGTGACGGAAATCATCGTGCTGGAAATTCAGAAGACGTTCGACTTCTTCCGCGCCAGCGCGGCGGGCGAGCACATCGAGAAGATCTACCTGGCCGGAGGGTCGGCGAAGGTGCCGGGGCTGGTGGAAGCGCTGCGGCAGGAATTCTCGATGCCGGTCGAGTTATTCAATCCGTTTCAAAGAGTGGTAGCTCCGGTGGCAGGCGCCGGGGCGGAGCTGGTCGAACAGAACGCCGGCCAGTTGGCAGTGGCCGTGGGTTTGGCCCTGAGGAGCTTTGAAAAGTTATGATCCGAATCAATCTGCTGGGATCTCCGAAACCGAAAGGCAAGAAGGGACCTGCCTTTAACATGCCGAGCTTCGACCTCGGCAACCTGGGCGGGCCCGTGATTCAGGTGGCGGCCGTGCTGCTGATCGCGGGCGCGATCAACGGCGGGTACTGGTACAAGCTCGACCGGGAAAAGAAATCGATCGAAGTGCAGGCCCGGGTGGCGGAGCAGAGGAATCGCGAACTGGCCGACATCAAGGTGCGCTATATGGAGCGGCAGAAGCAAGCCGACTCCTACAAGCGGCGGGTCGATGTGATCGACCAGTTGCGCAATAACCAGACCGGTCCGGTCAACCTGCTCTCCATGATTGGGGATACGGTCAACAACACCGAGGCGATCTGGCTGAGCAGCATGCAGGACCAGGGCGCGAGCGTGGCCATCGACGGCACCGCGCTGAGCACCGATGCCGTGGCCAACCTGATTTCCAACCTGCAGAAGACCGGCTTCTTCAAGAACATCGAGATCAAGGAAAGTTTTCAGGACGACAACGTGAAGGACATGCAGGCGTTTCAGTTTTCGCTGACCTGCGAAAAGGCGAAGTCGTAAAGGCGGATCCGACTATGAATCTTGGCGAATTGACAGGTGCGAAGCTGCTGGGAGTGCTGCTGCTGGTGGCGGTAGTGGCCACGGGCGGACTTTACTACACGGTCTTCAAGACGCAGCGCGACCAGAACGATGCGGCGCGGATCAAGCTGCAGGCCAAACTGCGGGAGAACGCGGAACTCGAAGCCTACAAGCCGAAACTTGCCGACATCGACCGCCAGCTGGCCAGCCTGAAGCAGCAACTGGAAATCGAGCGGCGCATCGTGCCCGATGAAAAAGAAGTCGACAACTTCATGCGCATGGTGAGCGGAGAAGCGCGCAAGGCGGGAGTGGAAATCCGGCGCTATACGGCGCGTCCGTACGCGGCGAAGGAGTTCTACACCGAAGTGCCGTTCGAAGTGGAATTTGACGGGCCGTACTACTCGATGCTGGGGTTCTTCGACCGGCTGGGGAAAGTGGAGCGCATCGTCAACGTCTCGAACCTGCTGGTGGCGTCAACGCGCGTTCCCGGGCCGGCGAAAGCCAAGCACACGTATCAGTACGCACCCGGCGAGAGTGTAGTGGCCACCTGCCTGACTACCACGTATTTCAGTCACGACCTGGATCCGGCGGGCCCGGCCAGTCAGCCCGGACCACCGGCGAAGAAATAGGAGGGACATGATGAAGCCGACGGTAATGATTCTGGTTTCAGTACTGGCAGCGAGCTTGGCCTCGGCCCAGAGTCCCAGCATTATTCAGAACACGCGCAACACCATGAACGGGGTGAGCAGCCAGGCCACGGCGGCCTCGAATCAGGCGCTGGGCGTTCCGGCATCGACGTCGTCGTCATCGGCATCAGCATCGACGATCGGCGTCACGGCGGCTCCGTCGAAGGCGAGCGCGAAGAGCAAGGGTGGGGCAAAAGCGGTTGTCGTCACGTCCCGGCACAAAGAAGAACCGAAGGCAGTGGTTACGGTTGCCAAGGGCACTCCGGCGCCGGTCGTTCCGGCAGTCCCGGTTGCGGGCAGCGGAGAAGGCGAGAACGCGGAGAGCGAGCAGTCGGTGGTTCCCGACAGCAAGTACGCCGCGAACGGACGGCGGGATCCTTTCATCAGCCCGGTGGTGAGCCACGCGGGCGGTTCCGGTTGCAGCACGGGCAAGAAGTGTCTGGAGATTGGCACGATCAGTCTGCGGGGCGTGGTGCGTTCGGAAAACGGCTTCATTGCCGTGGTCAGCAACGGTATGAATAAGGCCTATTTCCTGCGCGAAAACGATCCGGTGTTCAGCGGCTATGTGGTGAAGATCACGAACGACTCCATCGTTTTCCAGGAAACGCTGCAGGACCGGCTGGGCAAGACCTTTACGCGGGAAGTAACGAAGAAGATTACGACTCCGGCGGTGTAGGCCGGATGAGTTTCAAGACATTGCAGAAACACGTTCCAGGAAACACATGGGGGCGAAATGGCCTCGCATGGGGAGATAGGGAAATGCGAAAGCAACTGCTGGGTCTCATGGTTCCGCTGCTGGGGTTCGTACTGATTGCAGCCGCGGCTGACACGACGGATAAGGGGGTGGCCGCGAGCGCTCGGTTGCAGAAGCTCGAGGTCGCGCACCTCCAGGACGGCTTGCAGGTCGAGCTCAAGGCGAAGGGCACGCTGACGCCCTCGGTCTCCACGCTCGAATCTCCGGCACGCATTGTCATCGACCTTCCCAATACCGTGATGGCTACGGTCCAGAGCCGCATCAGCGTGGGTACGGACGGCGTCAAGGGCGTCCGCATCGGGATGGACGGGCAGGTTCCGCCCACCACTCACGTGGTTATCGATCTGACCGATAAGGATCTCGCCAATACGGGACGAGCCGGCAGCGCTGGATATGAGCTGGTGGCGGGCCCGGATGGCAGCTTCATGCTTCAGCTCCACCAAGGCGCGCTGGCGCATCGGCAAGCGACGGCCTCAACGGGAGCGACGGTTGCGAAATCAGCGCCACAGGTGGCGCCGGCTCCGCTAACTACCGCTCCTGTAACGAGCGCTTCTGTAACTCCCGCTCCGGCAACGGCGGTTGTACCGGCCGCGACGCCGGCGGAGACTCCCGCCAAACCGGCGGAGTTTGCCTTTGTCGAGCCCAAGTACACAGTGAAAGACACCAAAACCGCCGAGCCTGCGGCGAAAGCCGAGGAAGCGGCGAGCCGTTTTGCCGATAAGACGGCGGCGGAACTGGTGGCCACCAATGCCAACGCCGCAATGGGACAAGCTGGCGGCAACGGCCAGACCGCCCCGCACGTCCAGCCCATTCAGCCCGCCGTGAATCTGGCGGCCGAGCAGAAATCCCAGCTCGAACAGAAGCCGGCGATCACCGGATCGAAGTACACGGGCGAGCCGATTTCGGTCAATCTCAAGGATGTGGACCTGAAGGATTTCTTCCGCCTCATCCACGAAATCAGTGGCCTGAACGTGGTGCTCGATCCCATGATCCACGGCAACCTGACGATTGTGCTCGATGACGTGCCGTGGGACCAGGCACTGGACATCGTGCTCAAGAACAACGACCTCTCCCGCCAACTGGACGGCAATGTGCTGCGCATCGCGACCACGGACACGATGAGGAAGGAAGCGGAAAACCGGCGCGCTCAAATCGACGCCGAGGCGCTGGCGGTCGACAAGGTCAGCATCACACGCTTCCTCAGCTACGCGCATGCCAAGGACGTCTTGCTGCCGGTCAAGAAATTCCTGAGTCAGCGTGGCGACGTGGTAGCGGACGAACGCACCAATGCGTTGATCGTTTCCGATATTCCGGCGGTTCTGCCGCAGATCGACCGCATCATCCAGCAGATGGACCGCAAGACGCAGGAAGTTGAAATTGAAGCCCGGGTAGTAGCGGCCACGCGCAGCTTTGCCCGCGATATCGGCACCCAACTCGGCCTGGGCTGGGGCAACGGCACGACCGCGGTTGGCGGTGGGCCGGTGGTTGGCAATTCACCCATTACCGACACTGGGCTTTCGCCGCACTACATCCAGAGCACCACGGTGCCGGGATCGATTCCTTTGTTTTCGAACCTGGCCGCAACCGGAGCGACGAGCGGCCTGTCGTTCGTCAACGCCACGAATAACATGCGGGTCGACTTTATGCTCACCATGGCGGAGTCGCGCGGGTTGCTGAAGGTTCTTTCCCGTCCGCGCGTGGTCACCCAGAACAATATTCAAGCGGTGGTAAAGCAAGGTACGAAAATTCCGATCATGACCGCGGCCAGCATCGGCGCTCCGGCGACGGCCACCTATGTCGACGCTTTCCTGCGATTGACGGTGACGCCGCAGATCACGTCAGAAGGAACCATCTTCCTCAACGTGGACGTGGAGAATACCTTGCCCGACTTCGGCCACGAAGACACCAACGGCAACCCGGCGCTGATTACGCAGCAGGCGACCACGCAAGTGCTGGTGACCGACGGTGGCACGGTGGTGATTGGCGGTGTGATCCAGACGCAGAACTCGCTGAGCATCTCGCAGGTGCCTTTGCTGGGCGATATCCCGTACCTGGGCAATCTGTTCAAGCATCGCAGCATTAGCACTTCGAATTCGGAGCTGATTTTCTTCATCACTCCGCGCATTGTGCAGACATAGAACGAGGTTGGAACGAGCCACAGCCGCTGGATTTCCCGGAGAACCTGCCGGGCGTCCGGCGGCTTTGCTTTTGAGGTGCAGTTGCCAGCCTCCAGTTGCCAGTGGCAGAACCGCGAACTGCCACTAGCTTGCTGGCAACCGGCAACCGGCAACTGCTTCTTGCTACACTCCCAACTATGGACCACGCTGGCCGCCTGACTCGTCTCCGATCGAGGCTCGAAGAGACCGATCTGGATGTGCTGCTGGTGACGCATCTTCCTAATATCCTCTATCTCTGCGGATTCACTGGCAGCTCGGGCGCTTTGATCGTCTCTGATGATGGGGCCGTCCTCTTTACCGATGGCCGCTACCGCACCCAGGCTAGAGAAGAGGTCGCGGGCGCGAAGATTGTGATTGCTCGCAAGTCTCCGCTGCTGGCGGCTGCGGAGTGGCTGGCGGCGCGGCGCGGAAGACCGACTCCGCTCGTGGCCGGAATCGAAGCGGAATCGATTACCGCCGCCATGCGCGACCGATTAGCGTCGATGCTGAAAGGGAAGGCGCGGCTGCGGTCTGCTCCGCCGCTGGTAGAGCGCGCCCGCATGGTGAAGGACGCGCCCGAGATCCTGCGCATAAGGCGTGCGGTGGAACTCGGCGCCAGCCTTTTTCGGATTGCGCGCAAGAAAATTCGGCCCGGCGTGAGCGAGGTTGAAGTCGCTGCCGCCATGGAATACGAGGCTCGTTGTGCCGGGGCCGCGGGGATGTCGTTCTCGACCATCATCGCATCCGGTGCGCGTTCGGCGATTGTGCATGGACGGGCGTCGAGCGCGCGCATTCCGCGGCGCGGGTTCGTGGTCTGCGACTTTGGTGTTATACTCGCCGATTATTGTTCGGATCGCACCCGCACTGTGCATGTCGGGCATCCTTCGGTGGAAGCGCGACGATTGTATGAGTCCGTACTGGAAGCGCAGCAGACGGCGATTGCGGCGGTTCGTCCGGGCGTGACCGCGGCCGAAGTCGATGGGGCCGCGCGGCGGGTGCTTCGCCGCCGGAAACTGGCCCGGTACTTCACCCATTCGACCGGACATGGTTTAGGATTAGAGATTCACGAAGCGCCTCGGCTGGCGGCGGGGCAAACCCAGGAGCTGGAACCGGGAATGGTGATCACGATCGAGCCCGGCGCTTATGTTCCCGGGAAGTGGGGCGTGCGCATCGAGGATGTGGTGGTGGTGACCGCATCGGGTTGCGAGGTGCTATCGCCCGCGGATAAAGAATTAGTTGTAATTTGACGGATAATATTCACTAAATAAATAACTTAGCCGGTAACACACGATTCTTGCGGTCGTTGTACCGGTGGCTCCGGCTAGTTGAATTTCGAGAACGGACCAGCCCTTATCCATGAATCAAAAAGAGCTAAAGGAACTCATCGAGTTTTTGATTGAGAAGGACATCGCCGAGTTTGAATTGGAACGCGGCGACGTCAAGGTGAAGATCAAGCGCGCCTCCGAAGCGGCGCCCATGGCGGTGCCGGAATCCCGTTATATTGCGGTTCCGTCCGCGCCGGTTGCGGCTCCATCGGCATCGGCTCCGGCGGCAGGCCGGTTTGATGTGACGGCCAGTGCCGCGCCCGAGGTTGAAGACGGCTTGCACATTGTGAAGTCGCCGATCGTGGGGACCTTTTATGAATCGCCATCGCCCGGGTCGCCGCCGTTTGTCAAAGTGGGCGATACGCTGGAAGTGGGCCAGGTTCTGTGCATTGTGGAAGCGATGAAGCTGATGAACGAAATCGAATGCGACGTGGCGGGAGAGTTGGTCAAAAAACTCGTCGCTAACGGCCAGCCCATCGAGTACGGCCAGGAGCTGTTCGCCGTCCGGACGGCAAGATAAAGCAGATCGGGCCATCGGATGATCGAGCCATCGGCTGATCGAATACGGAGCAGCGTTATTAAATGACCCGATCACCCGATGATCCGATGACCCGATTCTCCGACATTCAAAGATAATCCTAATGTTCAAAAAGATTCTGGTAGCGAATCGCGGCGAGATTGCGCTGCGCATCATTTGCGCGTGCAAGGAGCTCGGCATCCGCTCCGTCGCGATCTACAGCGAGGCGGACCGGCATTCGCTGCACGTTCGCTTTGCCGATGAGGCGATCTGCATCGGGCCGCCGCAACTGGCGCTGAGTTATCTCAACGTTCCGGCGGTGATCAGCGCGGCCGAAATCGCGAACGTGGATGCCATCCATCCCGGCTACGGCCTGCTTTCGGAAAACGCCAACTTCGCGGAAGTCTGCGCCGCCTGTCACATCAAGTTCATCGGGCCCACGCCGGAGGTGATCCGGCTGATGGGCGAAAAAGAAAAAGCTCGCGCCACCATGAAGCAGTTCGGCGTGCCGATCGTTCCCGGATCGGATGGCGTGGTCGCTTCGGCCGAAGATGCGCTCGTGTGGGCGCGGAAGATCGGCTTTCCGGTGATCGTCAAAGCCACGGCCGGCGGCGGCGGACGCGGCATGAGGATTGTCCGCAACGAAGACGAATTGCCCACTCTCTACCGACAAGCGCAGTCCGAGGCCGCAGGCGCTTTTGGCAACGGCGACCTTTATCTGGAGCGCTATGTCGAGCGTCCTCGGCACATCGAGTTTCAGGTGCTGGGCGACGAACACGGCAACGTCGTCAGCCTGGGAGAGCGCGAGTGTTCGATTCAGCGGCGCCATCAAAAGCTGATTGAAGAATCGCCCTCGGTGCGCATGACGCCCGAGTTGCGCCAGGAAACCGGCGACATGCTCAGCAAGACGCTCAGCGAGATTGGCTACCACAATGCCGGCACCGTCGAATTCCTCATGGACCAGGACCGGCGGCTCTACTTCATCGAGATGAACACGCGCGTGCAGGTGGAGCATCCGGTGACCGAAATGGTGACGGACGTGGACTTGGTGAAGAGCCAGATCATGATCGCCGCTGGAGCCAAGATGGCCGACGTGTTGCAGGGCCCCATCGTGCATCGCGGACACGCCATCGAGTGTCGCATCAATGCCGAGCATCCAGAAAAGTTCACGCCCTCGGCGGGCAAGATTACGACGTTCAATCCTCCGGGAGGGACGGGCGTGCGCATGGATACGGCGGCTTACGCGGAAGGCACGATTCCTCCTTATTATGATTCGCTGATTGCCAAATTGATTGTCCGCGGCAAGGATCGCAACGAAGCGCTCTCGCGCATGGGGCGCGCTTTGGGAATGTTTATCGTCGAGGGGATTCACACCACGATCCCGCTGCACCGGCGGATTCTGGCGGACCCGGATTTTCGCGCCGGGAATTTTGATACGGGATTTATTGAGAGGTTTTTGGCGAAGGGGAAATAGGTTATTAGCGAAATCGCGGTATTGCGACAATTATGCGCGGCAATATGAGATAGCGCTCATTGACCCGTCAATGAGTGATATTGCGATTCATCAACAACAATCGTTCCCGGCTTCTCGCTTTTGACGCCAAGGGCTATACTTTCGCCGATGATTCCTTTTCCCAAACCGCGTGGCTTCTGGGATTACGCGCTTTTTGCATTGGTTATGGCCGGTTTTCTGGTGTTCTTGTTTTGGTCGGAGGCCAGTCACAGGGTTGGTTGGGCTGACGCAGCGCTTGCATCTGCGGCCGCCGTGTTATTCGTTTTCGCCACGATCCTTGCTCGCCGAGGGGAGAAGGCGAGATGGATAGCGCAGCCGACATGGCAAGTGTATACATTGGCGATCCTCGGGGCTTTTGTGTTGATGTTCGGGGCTATATACGCAGATACCTATCTCCTCCATCACAGAGACATCACCTCCAACCGACTCCGCCATGACCTAGTGTTCGCCATAGTCGTGGCAACCGGGATCGTCTGGTCGTTACTGAGGCGACATCGTTCGAAGCGTCAGCCGTCGTAAGCAGGCGACTACACGAATTATCTCCTTCCGCGCCTAATGCGATCGCCAGTGCTGCGCATCGATCTGAAACGCCTAAACTGCGGGGCTTACAATGCTTCTTTCTCGCCTGTACCCCATTCTCGACGCCACCTGTTTCCCCGACGCTGCTGCCATGTTTGCGGCGGCAGAGGAACTGGCTGCTGCAGGCTGCACCCTGCTCCAGTATCGCAATAAGTCGGGCAATGTCCGGCTGATGCTGGAAGAGGCTCGCAAGCTCAGAGAGCGCCTCGGCCCCAACGTCAAGCTAATCATGAACGACCGCGCCGACCTCTGCCTGGCAGCCGGCTTCGACGGCCTGCATGTTGGCCAGGACGATCTGTCTCCCGACTCCGTGCGGCGCGTCATTGGAGCGGACCGCTGGCTGGGAGTCTCGACGCACAATCCCGAGCAACTCGCGGAAGCCGACAAGACTTCCGCCAACTACCTTGCCGTCGGCCCCGTCTTTGGAACAACCAGCAAAGCCAATCCCGATCCTGTCGTCGGACTCGAAGGAGTCCGCCGGGCAAGGGAACTGACGCGCAAGCCGCTGGTGGCGATCGGCGGGATTACCCGCGCCAACGCCCGTTCCGTCATCGATGCCGGAGCCGACGCCGTGGCGGTGATATCTGACTTGTTACGGGATCCCGGCAAATCAGCAGAGGAATTTTTGCGGATATTGAGGTAAAGTCGTGATTCGCGTAGCGCCGGCATCTTGCCGGCTGTCGCGACGGCGTCCCGCCGTCGCTGCGGGGGCGAGCACTCCCCCGCGACAGCCGCCGGGACGGCAGCGCTACAGAATTTCAGGAGGTTCGTGAGCACGAACGATCAACCGCCAGTTCCTTCGCGGGTCAGCGACTGGGAACGCCACACTCATCAAGACAAAGAGCTAGTCAAAGGCCTGGGTCTGACCAGCGCAACCATGCTGGTGATGGGTTCCATGATCGGCTCGGGCATCTTTATTGTGTCCGCCGAAATTTCCCGCGAGGTCACCTCGCCCGCGCTGCTGATTGGCGCATGGCTCATCACCGGATTCCTGACCATTGTTGGGGCGCTCACCTATGGCGAACTCGCGGCGATGATGCCGCGGGCGGGCGGGCAATACGTTTATCTGCGCGAGTCGCTCGGCCCGCTCTGGGGATTTCTCTACGGCTGGACGCTCTTCCTAGTAATTCAGACGGGGACGATCGCCGCCGTGGGCGTGGCTTTTGGCAAGTTCCTGGGAATTTTCTGGCCGGCGATTTCTTCGAGTCATTGGATCGTTCACCTTTGGAAAGTACCGAAGATTCCTATCGGCCCCATGGTGCTCGGGGGGATGGACGTTGGACTGAATACGCAGAATTTTGTTGCCATCCTGGTAGTGATCGCGCTTTCGATCATCAACATTTTTGGCGTGAAGACGGGCGCGTTGATCCAGAATATTTTTACGACCGCGAAGGTTTCGGCGCTGCTGGGGCTGGCGATTTTTGGAGTCTTCCTGGGACGGAACGCGCAGGCAGTGGCCGCGAACTTCGGTGCGAACTTCTGGCGCAATGCCAGTCTCGGCACCTTGCACGACGTCGGCGGAGGAGTACTGGTCTCAACGCTTACCGTGCTGGCAATCGCGCAGGTCGGTTCGCTGTTTTCCGCCGATGCCTGGAACAACGTTACGTTTACGGCCGGCGAGGTGAAAAATCCCAGCCGGAATTTGCCGTTGTCGCTGGCGCTGGGCACGGGCGTGGTGATTGCGCTCTACATCGCCTGCAACTTTATTTACCTCAGCGCGCTGCCGCTGGCGGGCAGTCCGACGGGCGCTTCGCTGGTGCAGCGCGGCATCCAGTACGCGAGCGAAGACCGCGTGGCCACAGCGGTCATGACGCAGATGTTTGGGTCGCTCGGCGGAGGGCTGATGGCTTTCGCCATCATGATTTCCGCATTCGGCTGCGCCAATGGCTTGATTCTTTCCGGCGCGCGCGTCTACTACGCCATGGCGAAGGATGGTCTTTTCTTTCGCAGCGTAGCCCGGCTGCATCCCGGATACAAGACGCCTGCGGTTTCGCTGATGGTGCAGATGGTGTGGACTTGCGTGCTCTGCATTTCCGGCAGCTACGGCCAGCTTCTGGACTACATTATTTTTGCCGTGCTGGTTTTTTACGTGCTCACCATCGTCGGACTTTTCGTCTTGCGCCGCACTCATGCCGAGGCCGAACGTCCGTACAAGGCCGTCGGATACCCCGTTCTGCCGGTGATCTACATCGTGATGGCTTTGTTTATCGACATTGTGCTGTTACGCTACAAGCCTCAATACACGTGGCCGGGATTGTTCATCGTGCTGCTGGGCATTCCGGTGTATTACATCTGGCGGCCGCGAGCCGAAACGGCTGCAGTTTGACGGGACGGATTCAACCGAGTTTCTTAAATTAGGAGAGACGCACCTCATGACTGACCTCTTTGCGAAAAAGCCGCTTGAGCTTCTATTGGAGGAGGCGCGAGAGACTGGCTCGCATAGCTTGAAACGTACGCTGGGGGTATTTCAGTTAACGGCTCTGGGCGTGGGCGCAGTGATTGGAGCCGGAATCTTCGTGCTCTCCGGATTGGGCGCGCATTATGCCGGGCCGGGGCTGATGCTGTCTTTTGTGCTCTCCGGATTAGGCTGCGCTTTTGCGGCTCTGTGCTACGCGGAATTCGCCGCAATGATTCCGTTGGCGGGCAGCGCCTACACTTACGCGTACGCCACGCTGGGCGAGATTTTTGCCTGGATCATCGGCTGGGATCTCACGCTCGAATATGCCATGGGCGCGAGCACGGTGTCTTCGGGATGGTCGAACCACTTCATCGAACTGCTCAATATTTTCCATATCAAGATGCCGCTGTGGCTGGCCTACGATCACTGGACGGGACTGCACACGGCGGAAGACATCGTGGCACGCCAGATGGCGCTGGCCTCCGATTCCACGCTGGTGGCGGGCACGCAGGCCTTTCTCGAGAAGAAGTCGGCAATCATGGCCGCGCAATCCCCCGAGTTGTTGCAGAGAGCTCACGATCTGCTGAGTGCGCCGCATCTGTTTGGCTATGAGATTGGCGTCAATCTTCCGGCATTTATCATCGCGCTGGTGATCACGGCGATTCTGGTGATTGGTATCAAAGAGAGCGCGCGGTTCAACGCCACCATCGTTACCATTAAAGTCGCGGTGGTCCTTTTTGTGATTGGTTTGGGTATCCGCTACGTGAACGCCGCCAACTGGGGGACGGACTGGCACAGTTTCGCGCCGTTCGGATTCTCTGGCATCGGGGCCGGAGCCGCTTACATCTTCTTCGCCTACATCGGATTCGACGCCGTATCAACGACCGCGCAGGAGGCGAAGAATCCGCAGCGCGATCTTCCGATCGGCATTATCGCTTCGCTGCTGATTTGTACCGCGTTATACATCGCGGTGGCGGCGGTTCTTACGGGGATGGTGCCGTGGCGCGAGGTCAACATCGAAGCGCCGATCGCGCGCGCTTTCATGGACCGCGGCCTCACTGGCGCATCACACATCATTACGCTCGGAGCGCTCGCTGGTCTCACCAGCGTAATGCTCGTCATGCTGCTGGGGCAGACGCGCGTGTTGTACTCGATGGCCAACGACGGGCTGTTGCCCAAGAAGTTCTTCGCCGACATTCACGAAAAATTTCGTACACCGTGGAAGAACACCATGCTGGTCGGCCTGCTGGCGGCGATTGTGGGCAGCCTGACTCCGATCGACGATATCGGAAAGATGGTGAATATCGGAACGCTGCTTGCGTTCGTGATTGTCTGCATCGCGGTCATGGCCCTGCGCCACACCAACCCTGGTCAGCATCGTCCGTTTCGCACGCCGTGGGTGCCGTTTGTGCCGGTCATGGGCATCCTCTTTAACGGCTACATGATGTACAAGCTGGGATGGATCAACTGGGCGCGATTGATTATCTGGCTGATTATCGGCTTGGTCGTGTATTTCACTTATAGCCGCAAACACAGCAAAGTGCAGGCGGCGTTGGAAGGGCGCAAGACGAATTAGCTCAGCGAATGGAGGCGAAGATGCGAGGAAATCCGAGAGCCCTTGCGCTGGGCATTGTGGTGTCTTTACTAGCCGGTGTTTCCGCAATTTCATCGGCGCAGACGGCCAAGTCGCAAGCATCGGCAGACGAAGAAGCAGTCTGGAAGCTTGAGCGCGCCTACTGGGACTACGTCCAAGACAATAATTTGACCGCATATCGAAGCCTGTGGCACAAGGACTTCCTCGGTTGGCCGACGGTCAGCCCCGCGCCCCTAGGCAAAGACCACATCACCGACTGGATCACCTCACAAACTGCGAAGGGCTTGGCTTTCAAGTCCATGGAATTCAAGCCGGCGAGAATTCAAGTGACCGGGGACATTGCGGTGGCGTCTTACTGGATAACCTCTAAATGGGTGGACAAGGCTGGCAACGGAGACGCGCACACGCTCCGCATCATCCATACGTGGCTCAGAGACGGGACAGATAAACAGTGGCGGATCATTGGTGGAATGTCTATGCCGGAGCCGGCACCACCGCAGCATTGATCTCTCCTCGGGCGGGCGGACGGGCGAAGACGCCCGACTCTCCATTGCCGGCTATTCTTCCTGAATTTTCCGGGCGATCGCCGTCACCATACTTCGAGGCGAGAAGCGTATTGACTGTGTCAGCAGCCAATTCTTGAATCCAGAAATGACCACAGGTTTTCCTGCGATCAAAGCACGATAGCCGTCTTCGGCCACAGTGCGTGCATCCATCGAACCGAATTTCAACAATCGCTGACCGGTGGCGTTGGCGCGCTTGTGGAACTCCGTGGCGGTTGCTCCGGGGCAGAGGCAAGTTACGGTGACGCCGGTTCCGTTGAGTTCGTTGGCCAGCGCTTCCGACAAATGCAGCACGTAAGCCTTGGTTGCGAAATACACGGCCATCAGCGGCCCCGGCTGAAACGCCGCGGTGGACGCCACGTTCAGGATGCGTCCGCTTTTTCGTTCAATCATCGCCGGAAGATAGAGGCGCGTGAGATGAGTGAGCGTGGTCACGTTCAGCTGGATCTGGCGCAGACACTCTTCCAGATCGTTCTCGGCAAAGAATCCGTACTGTCCGAAACCGGCGTTGTTGACCAGCACATCGATCTGAATGCCGGCGCGCGTCGTCTGGTCGAGCACATAGGCGGAAGCTCCGGGCTCGGTCAGGTCGGTGGCTAGAATCAGGGAACGGGTGCTGTGGGCTTTCTCCAGTTCGGAAGCAAGTTGGCGAAGTTTATCGGCAGTGCGGGCTACGAGCACCAGGTTGTAGCCTTCGCGCGCGAAGATGCGGGCGAATTCCATTCCGATGCCAAACGAGGCGCCGGTGATCAGAGCGGTTTTGCGGTCGGCAGTCATTTAGCACTCAGATAATAAAAGGCGAGTCCGAAGACCCGCCTTTTGGTTGGTGAAAACATTTCATTTACACGTGGGCCAGAGCGGGCTCGACTCCGTAGATGGAGTGCCAACTGGTGGCGGCCTTCAGACGGTCGTTGACGTTGTTGATGTTCTTTACGCCTTCGTCTTCCAGCCACTTCCGGAAAGCTTCCGCTCCGTGCTTCGCGTAGACGGGGATGCCTTCTTTCCAGGTGGCGCGTCCGCAGAGCACGCCGTTGAACTTTACGCCCGACTCGGCGGCCAGTTCAAGCGACTCGGTGAACTCGGAATTGCTCACGCCCGCCGAAAGATAAATGAACGGTTTGGTCGCGACCGCGGCGGCCTCGTGGAACAGCTTCATCGCTTCCTGCTTCGAGTAGGCTTTTTCGCCTTTGTAGGATTTGGTCCCTTCCACGAACTTCATGTTGATCGGAACCTCGACCTTCATCACATCGACGCCATAGCGGTCTTTGGTGAACTCGCGCATGGCTTCGATGACGGCCTTCGGTTTTTTCTTCGCGAAATCGAAACCTTTCTCGTCGACGCCCTCTTCGTAGGTGACGAACTCGAGGAAGAACGGAATGTCGTTGGCGCGGCACTCATCGCCCAGGCGCTCGACCCACGCATGTTTCTTGTCGTTAACGTCTTTCGGGTCAAACGGAGTGTAGTAGAGCAGAATCTTGACGCAATCCGCGCCAGCTTCTTTCAGGCGGCGGGCCGACCAATGATCGAGCAGGTCGCCGAGGCGCCCTGGACCGGTCTTGTCGTAGCCGGTCTTTTCATAGGCCAGCAGCAGGCCGGCATTTTTTGCGCGGCGCTTCGAGGCGGGCAGGCCCCACTCGGGATCGAGCAGGATGGCGCTGGCGTGTGGCGTCAGGACCTCGCTTACCAAAATCTTGAACTCTTCCATCATCGAGTCGGAAACGGCGGAGCCTTTTTCCTTGGCGAGAGACTTCTGCAGTGAGCCGCGCTGGTCCATAGCGGCGGCGGCGATTACACCATGCTTATTCGATACGGCTTTCATTCCGGCGAGTTTGCCGGGCGTGAGTTTCATAGATCCTCCTATCATTGCTGTACGACAGATGATTCTAAACCATGGAGCTGTGCACCTAGGCGATCAATTTGCTACTGCCGCAGCGTTAGCCCTGCCAGCAGCGTTTGCTGCTTGGCGATCAGCGACTGGGCGCCTTGTTTGGCCAGCTCCATCATCTTTGCCAGTTGCGCGTCGTCGAACACCTGGTGCTCGGCCGTCGCTTGCAGTTCGACAATTTTGTTGCCTGCGGTCATGACGAAATTCATGTCGACGTCGGCGCGCGAATCTTCTTCGTAGTTCAGATCGAGCAGCACTTCGCCGTCGACGATGCCCACGCTGATTGCCGCCACAAAATCCTTGATCGGAGCCGCGGTCAACGTCCCTGCATCGATCAGCCGCTGCAAGGCCAGGCCGAGCGCGACGAACGCTCCGGTGATGGATGCCGTGCGCGTGCCGCCGTCGGCCTGGATAACGTCGCAATCGATCCAGATAGTACGCTCGCCGAGGCGCTTCAAATCGGCCACCGCGCGCAGCGAGCGTCCGATGAGGCGCTGAATTTCCTGCGTGCGTCCACTCTGCTTGCCCTTGGCCGCTTCGCGTGCGGAGCGGGTCAGGGTCGAGCGCGGCAGCATTCCGTACTCGCCGGAAATCCATCCCTTGCCGGAGTTGCGCATGAAGGCGGGCACGGTCTCTTCGACCGACGCGGTGCAAATGACGCGCGTGTTGCCCATCTCAATCAGCGCCGAACCCTCGGCGGTCGAGATGAAGTCGGGGACGATATTGACGGGACGAATCTGGTCAGGTGTGCGGTTGTCGCTGCGAAAGATCATCAGAGGAAAATTCTAACAGCCGCGCGTCGTCAGTCGTCAGCACACCCTCAGAACTAGAGCCGTTTGATTGTCGCGAACCAAGCCGGTGCGCCGTGGTCACCGTGGAATCTCGTCTGAATCCGGTCCGGTTCGATGGCGGTGACATTCCATCCATTGCTGGGGTTGAAGCCCGCTCTCAGCTCTTCCTGACTGACGGGGTGCGGGCCAGTATCGGGACCATCATTACTGAAGCACAACACATAGAGAGTTCCATCGTGCTTGGTCACCGACGCTAGACTCGCCACGTATTGTGTTCGCTCGTCGCCCTCGAAGGTGTGGAACAGTCCGCAGTCCAGAACCGTCTCAAACGCGCGCCCCAAACGCTCCAGATGGAAGGCGTCAGCCGCAGCAAACTCAACCTCGATCCCACGGTCGGCGGCTTTCTGTCGGGCCCTCGCCAGTGCCGTTTCAGCCACGTCAACGCCCAGAACCGACAATCCCAGCGAGGCGACGAGAAGAGCGTTCTCGCCGGTCCCGCAGCCCGCATCCAGCACCGCTCCGGCGAACCCGCCTTCGGATGCCAAACGCACTATTGCTGGCTGCGGCTGGCCAATATCCCAAGGCGCAGGGCCGTGGTGGTACGACGCGTCCCAAGGCAGTCCCGACCGGCGTTCGTGACTGGTCGGGGACCGACGGCTGAACGGGTCGTCAGCGAGGTTTCCTGATCGCTCCAGCATTTTCGTCCCCTCCCTGTACCTGGTCGTGGCGCTCATCGTAGCACGCCCTCGTCTTTGGGGTTGGAACGTAACGGCTGGAGCCGTGCCCTGCCCAAAACCATTTGATGAGACTAGTTCTACTGGTTGGCCGCCTGCTCAATCGTGGTCACGTCGAACCAATCGCTCAGGTCGGCGTGGCCGGCCAAGGTGTCTCTTGGTTTGCCGGCTACCAGAATGTTGACACGCTGGATGCCGGGAACGTTGACGGCCAGGGTTTCCACCAGGGAATTCACGGTGAGCTGCTCGCAGAGAATGCCGGAGCGGTGCTGGTCGGCGAAGGCGGCGTTCAGGTCGATTACGGCTGCTCCGGGATCGACCATGTAGATGGCGCGGATGTCGGCTGCGGGCGACAGGGAATGGAGAGCTCCGGGCTGCTGGTAGATGCGGAGCAGGGCGCGCAACAATTCTTCGGCGCGCTGCTGGCGTCCCCCGGGGAGGGGGATCTGCGCGGCTTGCGGACGGAGGCGTCCGCCGGCGTCGTCGGCTACGTAGAGAGTAACGGTCTCGGTTGGGCCGGAGGCTGGGGGAACTACGGGCAGGGCATTGGCCGCTGAGGCGTCCAGCGCTACCGCCCGGCGCCGCATTTGGCGCAGGTAGATTCCCATGGCGACTACCAGCACCAGCAGCGCGGCTACGCCGATTAAGAGATGGCGCGGAATCATGGTTGAACTCCCAGGCGGTCGCGGATTGAGACTACGGCATCGGCGATTGCGGATGCGGCTCGCTGTTGATAGTTGGCGGAGGTCAGGTCGGCGATGCCGTTTTCCCCGGGGGCTAGTTCTACGGCGACGGCGGGGATGGAGATGTTGTTCAGCGGACGCAGCGATGCGGAGGAGGCTTTGACGGAAAATTCTAGTTTTTGCAGTCCGGCCACGATGGCGGTCGATATTACGCGGCTGACGGGCAGAGACGGCGACTGGGCGGCGTTCCAGGGATGAAAGACTCCGTTGGCGGGGCCTTCGACCGGAAGCAGGGCGGTGTAGACGCGGGCTCCGCTGCCTTGCGAGACGAGCAATACGTAGTCAAACGAAGTAGGTTACAAAAAAA
>CAVZUP010000020.1:0-12912 GCA_963778255.1 uncultured Acidobacteriaceae bacterium | reverse complement strand
TGCTGCTGCTTTGGCTGAGTACGTATTGCTGGCCACGGCGCGCAACAAGAGTCAGATTCAGGAATACATCGAAGCCTACGGAGGCCCCGGAGCGCAGCACATCGCGCTGCAGTGCAAGGATGTTCTCTACACGGTGGCGAAGCTGCAGCGCAACGGCCTGGATTTTCTGCGCGTTCCCGACGCGTATTATGACGTGCTGACCTCGCGTGTCGGTCCGGTGGAAGAATCGCTGGCGGAATTGCGCTCGCTGGGTATACTTGTGGACCGCGACGAGGAAGGCTACCTGCTACAGATTTTTTCGAAGCCGGTGGAGGATCGTCCGACAGTATTTTTTGAAATCATCCAGCGCAAGGGCAGCCGCGGATTCGGCAAGGGGAATTTCAAGGCCTTGTTCGAATCGATCGAACTGGAGCAGGCGCGGCGAGGGAATCTATAGGTATGGCGATCACAAAGGCGACAAACGCAAGATCCGCGAAAGCAAAGGCGTTTACGCCTGCAAAAACTTCGCTGCGCTATCAATCGGGATTCGGCAACGAATTCGCCAGCGAGGCGGTGGAAGGCGTACTGCCGCGCGGGCAGAATTCTCCGCAGAAGGTGGCGCACGGTCTGTATGCCGAGCAACTGAGCGGCACGGCATTCACCGCGCCGCGTACGGTCAATCGCCGGACGTGGCTCTACCGCCTGCGGCCGTCGGTGGCGCACAGGCCATTTCAACCGATCGAGCAGGGAAGGCTGCGCAGCGGGCCGTTTGACGAGGTGCCGACGCCGCCGAACCAGTTGCGCTGGACGCCGATTCCCGTTCCTTCGGAACCGACCGACTTCATCGACGGCCTGATCACAATGGCGGGCAACGGCAACACGCACACTCACGCGGGCGTTGCCATCCACATCTACGTAGCCAACAAGTCGATGACCGATCGTTTTTTCTACAATGCAGACGGCGAGATGCTGATCGTGCCGCAGAAGGGTCGACTCCTGCTGCGCACCGAGATGGGAGTGCTCGAAGCCGGACCGGGCGAGATTGCGGTCATCCAGCGGGGCATTCGTTTTCGCGTTGAACTTCTGGAAAAAGTAGCGCGCGGCTACATCTGCGAAAACTACGGCGCGCTGCTTCGTTTGCCCGATCTCGGTCCGATTGGCGCAAATGGCTTGGCGAATTCGCGCGATTTTCTTACGCCGGTCGCGGCGTTTGAAGATCGCGAAGGCGCTTTCCGCATCGTGACCAAGTTTCAAGGAAGACTATGGTCGGCCGAAATCGACCACTCGCCGCTCAACGTGGTGGCGTGGCATGGGAACTACGCGCCCTATAAATACGATCTCGCGAATTTCAATTGCATCAACACCGTGAGTTTCGACCATCCCGATCCCTCGATTTACACGGTGCTGACTTCGCCTTCGGAAATTCCTGGAACGGCCAATGTTGATTTCGTCATCTTCCCGCCGCGCTGGATGGTGGCCGAGCATACGTTTCGTCCGCCCTGGTTTCATCGCAATTTCATGAACGAGTTCATGGGGCTGATCCGCGGCGAATATGACGCCAAAGCCGAAGGCTTTGTGCCGGGCGGCGCCAGCCTGCACAATTGCATGGCCGGACACGGGCCCGACGCGGAGACGTTTGAAAAAGCAAGCAACGCCGATCTGAAGCCGGTCTATCAGGGCGACACCATGGCGTTCATGTTCGAGACTCGCTTCGTCTGCCAGCCAACCAAGTTTGCGCTGGAAACCTCCGAACTCGATCATCAGTACTTTGAGTGCTGGCAGGGGCTGCGGAAGAAGTTTAAGGGGAGCGGCCAGGGTTGATTCGTAAGTTCGCGATGTAAGTTTGGCTTGTCATCCTGAGCGAAGCGAAGGGACCTGCTGTCTCGTGCAGGGAAGAAAAAGCAGGTCCTTCGCTTCGCTCAGGATGACAATTTAATAGACGATGAATTCGCAAACTTTGCCGACGATGCGAAACAGCGCGGACACAGTGGACGCTGTTGTGATTCTGCTGCGTGAACTGATCGACTATGCCGGATTATTTCCTCCGGCAGCGCTCGCCATGGCGGCGTCTGTGGCGAACTATGAGGCCTATTCGCGCTCGGAATGGAATTGGATGCTGGGCCGCTTCATCGTTCCAGTCGCGAGGCTCGCAGAGTTTGAGGAAGCGTTCGCCGAATTGCCCGCTGCAGCGCCTGGAGCGGGATTTGCTGCGTGCCGTCTGTCCGTGCTGCCGGGCCCCGATCCGGTTGCCGACGTCGCTCGACTTCGCGAGTTCAACGCCCGAATGTCAGCTTCCAATTCCAGCAGAAGGGCGATTGTCGAATCGGTTGAGATGAAGGCTGCAAGCGCGGAAGAGATTGCACGACTTGCGGGAATCATTCCATCGGAGCTGACGGCTTATTTCGAAATACCGGCTTCCGGTGGCGGTGAATGCATCGCGGCAATCGCCGGTTGCGGGCGCAGAGCCAAGATACGCACAGGCGGCGAGACCGCGGATAAGTTTCCCGAGGCCGCGAACGTGATCGAATTCATGCGACTGTGTGCGGCGTCCGGCGTGCCTTTCAAGGCGACGGCGGGATTGCATCATCCCGTACGCTCGGTGCACAGATTCACCTATCAAGCCGACAGCCCATCGGGAATGATGCACGGATTTCTGAATATCTTTCTGGCAGCGGCATTTTTGCGCGCGGGAATGGACGCCGCAATGGCCGCGCAACTGCTCGAAGAGCAGTCGTCTGAAGCATTCCACTTCGATTCGAACGGCGTGGAATGGCGTCAGCATCGGCTGAGCCAGGGTGAAATCGCCGAGGCGCGCCAGGATTTCGCGGTCTCGTTTGGATCGTGTTCGTTTACGGAGCCGGTTGACGATCTGCGGTCTCTGCATATCCTATGAAGCATCCACTATGAAGCCCATCCTCGACGAGACCCACGATCCTAAGACGCAGAGTTGGGTCGACTCCGCCAATATTGCGGCCTCGGATTTTCCCATCCAGAATTTGCCCTTCGGCGTTTTTCGTCGCCGCGATGCGGACGCCGTGCCGCGAGTGGGAATTGCAATTGGAGACCGCATCCTCGACCTCGTTGGAGCGCGAGATGAAGGCTTGTTTGCCGTGGAAAGCGTCGAGCTCGCGGCGAACGCCTGCGCCTCGGCGTCGCTCAATTCACTGATGGCGCTGGGCGCGGGTCCACGGCGAGCCTTGCGGCGGCGGGTCCACGCAATTGTTCGTCAGGACGCTTCTGCTTCTGACCGGCAGGCCGCGGGGCACCACCTAGTCGCGCAGGCTGAAGTCGATATGCTTCTGCCCGCTAACGTCGGCGACTACACGGATTTCTACGCTTCGATCTTCCACGCCACCAACGTCGGCAGGTTGTTCCGTCCCGACAATCCGCTGCTGCCGAATTACAAATACATCCCGATTGGCTATCACGGTCGCGCATCGTCGCTGGTTGCAGCGGGAACTCCGATTCGACGCCCCACCGGCCAGACTCGTGACGGGGACCAAGAGCCGAAATTCGGGCCGACCAAGGCGCTCGACTACGAACTGGAAGTGGGCTTCTTCGCGAGTGAGGGAAACAAGCTGGGAGAAGCCATTCCCATCGGCGAGGCAGAAGAACACATTTTCGGAATCTGCCTGGTGAATGACTGGTCGGCGCGCGACATTCAGGCGTGGGAGTATCAACCGCTCGGTCCGTTTTTGGCGAAGAGTTTTGCGACTTCACTTTCGCCGTGGGTGGTAACCAGGGAGGCGCTCGCTCCCTTTCGCGCGCCAGCCTTTGCCCGTGCGGAGGGCGATCCGGCGGCGTTGCCTTATCTGTCTGATGCAAGCGATCAGACGCACGGCGGTCTCGACTTGTCGCTGGAGGTTTCTCTGCTCTCGGCGCAGATGCGCAAGAACGGCATTGCTCCGGTGGTTTTGGGGCGAAGCAATTTTCACGATATGTATTGGACCATGGCGCAGATGCTCACTCATCACGCCAGCAACGGGTGCAACCTGCGTCCGGGCGATTTGCTGGCGAGCGGAACCGTGTCGGGCGCGGACCCGGCCGCTCGCGGTTGCCTGCTCGAACTCACTTCGCGCGGCAAGAATCCGGTTACGCTGCCGACGGGCGAGCATAGAAAATTCCTGGAAGATGGCGACGAAGTCGTCCTCCGGGGATTCTGCGAACGCGACGGATTCCGCCGCATCGGCCTGGGCACTTGCCGCGGAACGATCCTGCCCGCTTCCTCTACTTAGCATCTGCAGTCACCCACGCCGTTTCTGCGCCGGGAAGACTCTGCCGAGTTCGTGTATAGTGTTCGCCTTTGGAAAAAGGAGGGACTTTGAGCGCTCCAGCCGATTCGAGCCTGCCGGAACACATCCTGCCTCCGCCAGCAGACGGCCACGGTGCGGCCGTTTTCGCCGGCTTCATGGGCTGGACGCTTGACGCCTTTGACTTCTTTCTCGTCGTCCTCTCGCTCACGGCCATCGCCCAGGAATTTCACCGGTCCGATAAAGAGATTGCCTTCTCCATCACGCTTACGCTCGCGTTTCGTCCCGTGGGCGCATTCATCTTTGGATTGATGGCCGATCGTTACGGACGCCGCATTCCGCTGATGATCGATCTCGTTTTCTACTCCGCGGTCGAGGTGGCGACGGGCTTCGCGCATAGCTTCACTAGTTTTCTGGTGCTGCGCGCTTTGTTCGGCATTGGCATGGGCGGAGAGTGGGGCGTGGGCGCTTCGCTGGCCATGGAAAAAGTTCCGCCGCGGTTGCGCGGGTTTCTTTCCGGCGTCTTGCAGCAGGGATACGCTCTTGGCTACCTGCTGGCGGCTGGTTGTTTCTTCTTTGTCTTTCCGCGCTGGGGCTGGCGTCCCATGTTTTTTATCGGAGGGCTGCCCGCGCTGCTCGGGCTTTTCGTGCGCTTCCGGGTGAAAGAATCAGAGGTGTGGAAGAAGGTCCGGCATCCGAACTGGAGCGACTTGGGCCGCGCGATTTTCTCCAACTGGAAATTGTTTCTCTATCTGACCCTCCTGATGATGATGATGAACTTTGCCTCCCACGGCACGCAGGATATGTTTCCAACCTTTCTGCAGCGCCAGTGGGGCATGAAGCCTACCCAACGCGCGGCGATCACGGCGATCTCCATGGTGGGAGCGATTCTCGGCGGCACGCTGGTCGGCTATTTGTCCGATCGCTTCGGACGCCGCAAGTCAATGATCGCCTCGCTGGTCTGCGCGATTGCTGTGGTTCCGCTGTGGGCTTATGCGCCGTCCCTGGGCTTGCTGGTGTTGGGGGCCTTTCTGATCCAGTTCATGGTGCAGGGCGCGTGGGGGATTGTGCCGGCGCACCTTTCGGAATTGTCACCCGACTCGGTGCGCGGATTCCTTCCCGGATTCGCGTATCAGTGCGGAGTGCTCTTGGCCGGATCGGTCGCGTATATCGAAGCGACCCTTGCCGAGCATACCCGCTACGCCAACGCCATGGCTCTGACCGCATTCGTGGTGTTCACACTGGCGGCGGGAGTGGTGGCGTTGGGACGCGAGCGCAAGGGGATTCACTTTGGTTCGTAGCTTGGGTTTGCAGCTTGACGCTTCCGGATGGACTCAGGTACAGACTTTCTTCTCCCGCGCGAAGCGGGGGTCCTGCATCTTGCGGTGAACTGCAGATCCCTCGCTTCGCTCAGGACGACAATTCAAAAAGCCCGGTCCCTCGCCGTCGAGCGGCGGCCGGACGAGATGCACTCACCCTTGAACGGGGCCGGGCAGCCAATTTGTAGTATTCAGTTTTAAGTCCTCCAGCCAAATACTAGTCCGCTGGAGAGCGCCTGTCTGTGAGTTTTGGCACCATGCAGCGTGATGTCCGGCAGCCGCTCAAACACGGATAATCATTACCTCGGTGGCCTTAATGAGCGCTGCCGCAGTTTGACCCGGCTTCAGCTTCATTTCGCGAGCGGAATTGGCAGTGATGATCGAAATGACTTGCTGGCCGCCAATCGAGATCTTGACTTCGGCCATCAATCCGCTGATGCGAACCGAGTCGATTCGTCCCACCAGTTGGTTGCGCCCGCTGATGCGGCGGATGGCCAGCTCCCGTCCTTCCTCGGTCCGGCCGCGGGTGCGGAAAAGCAGCTTATCGACTTCACTCTGCGGAATGCGGTGGTGTCCTCCCGCGGTCTGAATGCTCCGAATTTTCTTCTTATAAATCCACTGCTTGATAGTCGGGAAACTGATCCCTAACTCCAGGGCAGCGTCACGCAGCTTCAGCAATCCCTCGGCGTTTTGCTCGGACTTGTCGTTCCTCGGCATCGGAACAAGATCGTACAGTCATCGCGGGGTGCGGTCAAACATGCCGGCTGCGCCGGCAGCGTTGCGTCAGGCTTCTGCATTAGTGCACATATTCGCACAGTATTTGACATGAGAAGCGTATTGCATGTACACTTCGTAATTCTTGCGTCAAATCTCGATTCCGGGGGCACGTATGCGTGGTGCGGGGTTGTTTTTCGGAGCTCTTGCTCTCTTCCTTTCGTCGACCGTAGCTTTCGCGCAGGACGGGTTCTTCTCCGACTGGTTCAACATGGTGTCCGAAACCCAGGCCGCGCAGCCTCATTGGATTACTCCCCTGGCCACGACCACTCCGAGGCTGGAGCAGGAGTTTCGCTACGACATCCAGTGGCAGACCCACAATAGCGGCGTAGTTACTGACAACTACGGGGTGAGCAAGGGACTCGAAATCATCCCGGCAAAGAATGTCGAGGTGATTGTCGCCGTGCCTCCCTACGTGGTCAATAATCCGGATTCTCCCAATGGCTTTGGCGACTGGCAGTTCCTGGTGAAATACCGGCTAGCCGCCGCCAATGAGGAGCACGGGAACTACATTCTGACGGCCTTTTTCCAGATGAGTCTGCCCACGGGGCAGTATGAGCAGGGCGCGTTGAATCCGGTAATCACGCCTACCTTTGCGTATGGCAAGGGCTTCGGACATTTCGACGTCCAGGGAACCGCCGGAATCAGCCTGCCCACCGGGAACACACCCGCCATCGGGCGCAACCTGACGTGGAATAATACGTTTCAGTACCGCATCTTTAAGAAAATCTGGCCGGAGACGGAAATTAACTTCACGCATTACTACCAAGGTTCGCATAGCGGCCACACCTTGGTCTACGCGACTCCGGGCCTCGTGCTCGGCCGGTTCACGATCCACAATCGTCTGGCATTCACCTTCGGCGGCGGATACGAAATCGCCACCACCTCATTCCATCCCACCAATCACGTTCCGATTTTGTCGATACGCTTCCCGTTCTAGAACTGGTCTCATATATGGGTTTGGGCAGGGTCTCAATTACGTCGTGCCGCGTCCGATTTCTGATCGAGATCTTGCCGTAAACTAAGTTAGCACCACCGGCCCGGAAAAGGAGAGTAAGCCAAAACCGGGCCGGCGGCGATTCTGAGGGGAAAGCCACCCCTCAGAAAGTTGAGAGGCCGTTACACCTGATTTATAAAAGCGGCTTACAAAAGTCAATGGGTCCCGCGTCCAAAAGGCGGCGCGGGACCCATTGCGTTTTTACGGCAAGTAGTAGCGGAACGAGGTGAAGACCATGCTGTCCAACCCCTGCGGCGAGAGTCCCGGATTGGTGGTCGAGTTGTGGCTGCCGGACCAAGTCTGCCGGGTCACGTAGGAGTACTGCGTGCCGAACTGGAATCTGCCCTTGGGACCGCTGTAGAAGCGATACCAGAAGCCGGCCGTTCCCTCGATGATTGCGCGCGTGTCGCCGGCGCAACTCGTGGGTGAAGTGGGAAGGAATCCGCCGCCGGTGCCGTTGCTGTTGGCGGTCGGAGGCTGTTCGGTGTAGCAGCCGCTATTGTTGAACAGCGGCGCGCCGTAGCCGACATACTGCGGCGTCCCGTTGTAGCCAATCGAATCGTAGCTATACGTCCGGCCGGCGTATTCCGAGCCGACGTAGGAGTAAACATCGAGTTTCTTGCCGTGCCACTCCAGTGTGGCCAAACCCTGGTAGCCCTTGATCAGGTGAATCGTGCCGTTGGCATTAATGGACATATCGGAGAGTTGGGCGGCGCCGTAACGGCCCACGCCGCTGCCCCCGAAGCCATGCAGGCCAAACACGATGTGCTTATCGGCGAAGTTCCAGCGCGCATTCGCGCCAATACCGCCGCCTTCTTTCGACGAGTTGTAGGCGCCGATCGCGCTGGCAGCGAAAGTGCCTCCGGTGGGGTTACAGATCGAACTCGTATTCTCCACGCAGGGGAACACGCGGTCGGTGAAGCGGTCGACTAGGCCGAAGACCTCGTAGTGTCCGAAGCCGGGATCGAACGCAACCTTGGCGATTAGATCCGGCGCCGGATTGGCCGTGTAATTCGCGGTCGTGTTGTAGCTGTTGCTTGCGCCCGCTTCGCCGAGCAGGAAGTTGTCCGCGTTGTTGTGCGTGGTGAGCGTGCCCTGGGCGTTTTCCATGGCGAAGGCGACGGACAATTTGCTGCCGAAGTCCTTGGTCAGGCGAATTCCGTACTGACGCGCAAAGGTGAAGCCGACGTTGTACCCCGGATCGATGGTCGAGGGCCGGGCATCGTTGACTCTTCCTGTGTCGTCGCTCGGGCCGATTCCGGCTTTGTTCTCGGTCACCAGACTCCACGCCTGGCCGCCGAGGAATTTCCAGCCATTGTCAAACTTCACCTGTCCCCAGGCCTGACGGAGACGGAGAGTATAGCTGTTGGTCTGAGTGGCTGTAGAGGTCACACCAGCCGACAGAAAGTCGGCCGACATGTAGCTGGAAAATTCCATATTCTTCAAGCGGGCCGAAATATATACCGTCGGGCGCGACTGGCGGGCGGAACCGAAGAACTCCGACAACTGGCTCTGTGACGCGCCGGGCATGGTAAGGGAATTGAATGGAGTTGGCAGATCGGCTCCCAGTTCCCGTGAACGGCGCACAAATGCGGCTTCGGCAAAGCCGCCGGGGGTAATATTGATGCCCTTGATATGGAGGGTGGAAGGGCCCTCAAAGGCCGAGTTGGGCTTCTCGATCTTCTCAAGTTCGATGGCCGCGTTGGCAGCGGTCGTCTTGATCTCGGTCACGTCGCTTTTCAGTTCGACTACAGCCTGTTGCTGCTGGGTGGCCTGGGTTTGGACGGCAGCGGCCTTGCTGGCGGCCTCGGCTGCGGTGGCCTGCGCCTGCTGCGAGTTCTGCTGGCTTTGCTGCAGTTGCTCGGTAAGTTTCTGAATTTGCAGCTGCTGGGCGGCAATCGCGTCTTTCAACGCCTGGATGTCGGCAGCCGTTACCGCCGGTTCTGCTGGCGCCGTCGCGACTGCGGGTTTGTGCTTCTTCTTGGGAGCCGGGGTGGCCGACTCCGAGGTTTGCGCCCAAGCGCCGGCGGAAAGAGCCGCCAACGCCAGCACTGTAATAACAAGATGCTTAATTGATTTCATGAAATTTACTCCTCTCCTTTTTGTGACTTTGTGGACGATTGGTCGAACTATATTTTTGGAAAACAACAAAAAAACGCGCTGCAATTGGAAAATCGGGACGTGGCGGCTCCCATCTTTCCTGCCCGCGCTGTTTCCAAACGCGGGCTGGCCACGGATCAACAGTTACCATTATTACAATCAATGTACTAGGGATTGGAAACATCCTAGTTTAGCTGCCGATTATTAAAGGAGTGTTAAATTGGCCGCATGAAGATCCGTGAAAAATGCCGCCGAAACGTCCCGGAAGCTTCAATGGAAACCCCCTTTAATCTATGATTTTGCGGATCTCGATCACCCGCTCCTCGGGCGGGAGCCGCTCTTGCAAGTATGCAATAAACTCCATTCTAATAATCGACTTTATTGACATTGATCGATCAGCATCTGGCATTCCATACTGCCGGCCGGAAAGCGCCCGCTAAACCGTGGCTTGTCAGCAGCTTGAGGAGACGCCTCCGAATCGCGGCGGGGAACGTGTGCATCGGATTGTCGTTGAAGTGAAGGATCCGGCCTGAAACGCGTGTTGACGGAGAAAATCCTGGAGGGTTTTCAAAGTGCCTTGCAAAACATCGGAGCTTGGCGCCAGTGAGCGAACCGGCGAAATACGTACCAGGTGGAATGAGAGATGCCTACTTGGTACATATTCGCCGGTCGCCCAACTCTGCTCAGAACAGCAAACGAACCACAAACTGCAACTGCCGCGATGGATCGGTATTGGTGATTCCTGCTTCCGGCGTTAAGAACGAACTCGACGGTGTTGTTCCCGCACCATAGTCATTGTTGACGCTGATGAAATTCTTGCTATTGAGCGAGTTGAGCGCCTCCACTCGAGTTTCGGCACTCAATCTCTCCCGCAGAGTGAACCTCTTCGCCAAGGCTAAATCGACGGTCTTCAGCGCCGGAGTGCGGAACGAGTTCCTAGCGAAACCATACGGCCGATCCGTGCTGTAGCCGTCTCCATTGCTGTCCTTCCCCGTGAGCGGGTTTACGGGAAGGCCCGTCCCGAAAGTTCCTACCAGTGAGAATGTTGTCTGGTAGGGGCCGCGGAGTACGGCGTCCGTGATAAAGCGGTTCCGCTGGTAGAAGTCGTCCGGGCCGCGTTCGAGATTATTCCAGTTAGGGTACCATTCGCTGGGAATTCCGCTGTTGTAGTCGGCGTAGAACATCGCATAGGTGTACGAAGCTGCGTACACGTAATGGGCGCTGATTTCTCCCCAACGCGCAAAACGCTGCTTCAGAGACAGGTCGAACGATTGGTAGACGCTGGACGCCGTGTTCTCGATCCGGTCGACCAGCAGAACATTATTGAGGCCGTCATAGGAGGAATATCCATAGGGTGAGGAAGGGTCGAGATAAGGTCGCGTGAGATTAGCTGCGGCGGCCGTCCGCGGAGTGGCTCCGGGCAGATCGCAGCTGGGGTTACACGGTGCCGGATGGTTGATGTCATTCACCCGCATCTGCTGCAGCGTATGTACCTGCAGACCGCTCAAGGTCAGCACCGTGTTGCGAGCAATTTGCCGTTCGACCGATGCCGAGAATTGAAAACTATAAGGATTCAACAGTTTCGCAGCTGGGACATATAGATTCACAGACCCAGTCGTTAAGTATCCCGAGGCTGGGGCCGATGGTGTGGGATAAGTTGGGCATGGATTGGGAATCGCGGTGCAATTCCAGGTGTAACTGGCTTGCGGAGAATCCGGTCCAAGCGTAATGAAGCGGCGATTCAGATACATGTAGTATTGGTCGAAAAAAATACCGCCGCCGGCGCGGATCATGGTCTTGCCGTCGCCTGTCGCATCCCAAGCCAAGCCAACGCGTGGTCCGAAGTTGTGATGCGAATCGGTGATCGACTGGAATTCGTAGCGCAGTCCCAGGTTTGCCGTCAGCCGAGGACTTAGACGAACGTCGTCCTCCACGAACGCGCTGAGTTCCTTCTGTCCGTAGCGAACGTCTGCTACGCCAAAAGTCTGAGCGTACTTATAGGGGTTGTTATTGGTGAAGTCGGTGTCAGTATGAAAATAGTAAGTCCCATCTGGAGAGTTGGAATAATCCTTTACGTGGAGATGAATAAACTCGCCGCCAAACTTGAGGTCGTGACGTCCGTGACGAAAGGCGAGCAGGTCGCCGGCCGTTTCGGTTTGTGCATGGACCCAGCTCCAAGTGGAATATCCTTCTTGCACGCCGGTGGTAACGTTGTCGGCCGGATCATAGTGATCGATAGAGACACCCACTGACGGATCGAGTGGCGTAGCGCTGTCGGGAACATAGTTGGTGTAGGCAAAGCGCGCCACGTTGACCATATTTCCGATTACTGCCTGATCCGTTACCTGGCCGCCCCAGGATTGCACCCGCGCCGTCCGGCCGTAGCTCGGCAGATTCCCGCCCGCGATGCGGTCGTCGGCGTTATTAGTGGCATAGTGCCAGCCATTGAATCGCGCCGTCAGAGTGTTTTTGTTGGTCAAATTATGGTCGAGACGAAATAGCCCCGAATACTCGTTAGTTGTTCCGTCGAAAAATGACTCTGTCGGAACCGTAAGGATCGCCCCTCGATCGGCCTCCACCCGCTCGTAGCTGCCAAAATAATAGGTGCGATCCTTAATCACTGGCCCACCTACCGATGCACCCCAGTCTAACTTCTGATTGGGAACATGGATGGTGGTATGCCCGAAACCAGCCTCGGGATCTGCCTGGATGCCGCTCGGCCGGATGTAAGAAAAGAAGTCTCCGTGATGCGCATTCGTCCCCGAAGGCGTGGTTATGTCGATAATGCCAGTGGTGGAGGTGCCATACTGCGCGGAATAATTCCCGGTCAACACCTTCACTTCGTCGACGCTCGCCGCCGATACCGTGGCTTGCGGGCCAACCGCATATACCCAGTCGTAATTAGTCGTGCCATCCAACATGTAACTCGTGTTGCGATAGGATGACGCATCAATCGAGAGCCGGTTAGAGTCCTGATAGTTGGCTCCCAGGCCGAGCACTTGCCGCACGTGCGGATCGAGGAGCGCATACTTGGCGGCACTCCGGGTCACGCTGGGCAGATCTTGCACTTCCGTGGGGTCGATAGTCTGGCTGATTTCCGCACTGGCTGCTTCGAGATTGACGACGCCGTCGGTGACCAGAACTTCGGTGTGAACGTCGGCCAGCTCAAGTCGGACGTTAATGCGTTGCGCCTCGCCATCTTTCAGCGCGATGTCGCCCTTACTGAAGGAACGAAGACCGTCCGCCTCCACAACCAGCGAGTAAGAGAGCGACGGATCGAGGGAGAGAAGCTCGTAGTTTCCTTCGGGGTCCGTTGAGGCAGCCTGTTCGTGTCCGCCTCCGCGCAGGGTCACACGCGCGTTTGCGATCGGGGTTGCATTCGGGCCGGCTGTAACCGTTCCACGAATTGACGAACCCGCTGCGGAGAAGGGGGCAGATCGCCAGCAAAAGTGAGCAATACGTAATGGCGCAACGAGTAGAGGGCATAACACAG